>VRUK01000205.1 GCA_019456195.1 Planctomycetota bacterium
TAACAATGAGATATGCAAATTTGAACGCTTGGCGGGGGTGCAAAAACAAACCCAATTCAAACCCAATAAAGCCAAAACAAACCCAATTCAAAGCCAAACAAAGCCAATTTCAAAGCCGTGCCGGCTATACCCGCTCTACATCTACTTTTATTCCCCGCAGAGCCTGGGACCAGCTTTTTCCCTCCGTCCAGCCCCAGGCCCTTGCCGTAGCAACCTTTATCGCAGTTCCTAGCGCAGAGCCGGCTTCGGATTTATCTTTAAGGCCCTTCAAAAAGCCGGCTAACAGGAAATCGCCGCACCCGACCGTCGATAATACCCTTGAACCACCGACACATCGCCCCTTCCAGGCGCCTTTATTCGTAACGACCACCCCGCCCTTTTTGCCCCGGCTTATAACTACAATCTCAACTTTATCCAAAAGTTTACGACCCGCCCTGACCAAAGCTGCGGGACTATCCGTTACCTGCTCACCCAATAGCTCCCGCAATTCCTCGACATTCGGTTTTATCATCCGGACGGCGCCCGTCTCAAGAATCCGCTTCAAAGCGTCCCCGTATGTATCGAGCACAATTCCGGCCCCACGCTGCCTGCACGATTTGATAATCCGAATAACGTCTCCGACAAATTCATCTTCCGGCATAACGCCGGCAAAAACACAAACACTGCCTTTATTCACTATCGCTTTTAGGTCAGCTTCTAATTTTCTCAATGCTTTTTTCGAGGCCAATTCGCTTCTGTTGCGCAGATGCATCTCCCTGTTATTGGCCGTATCAACAACGGTAACATTTCTGCGGGTTTCCCCATCAGCTGGGGTCATTTTAACTTTAACAAGCTCTCCCAGCGGCCGCATTGCTTTGGCCATCTGCTGGAAATCATCCCGCCCCCAAAGGCCGGCCGCGATATTTTTCTCACCCATCCAGGCTAATGCCCGCGAAATGTTTAAGGCCTTGCCGGCCGGCCGGGAGTCGGTGGAGCTTACCGTCTTATGCTCACCCCACTCGATACCGTCGAACCGGCAAACCGTATCCCAGCTCGGACACAACCCCACAGTTATAATCGAAGAGTATCTATTCATGCCGTATGCTTATCTCCTGTACTCGATATGTTATTCAAATTCGCCCCCAACTGTCCACACGCCGCACAAATACTGCTGCCCTTCTTCAAACGTATCGTATTCTCGATACCGGCCTCTTCGATAACTTCGGCAAAACGCGATATTGTGTCTCTGCCGCTGCCTTTGTATTTGCAGCCGCCGTGAGGATTATATTCGATAAGATTCACATTACATTTTACTGCCCGCAGCAGTTTTACGAGCTGCCCGGCGTGCAAAAGGGAATCGTTAATACCCTTTATCATAACATACTCGAACGTAACACGCTCTTTTACTTTGAACTGATAGATTCTAACCGCTTCGAGCAGTCTTGCTATCGGATATTTTTTGTTGATGGGCATCAGGCTGGTTCGCAGTTCATTTGTCGGTGCGTTCAGTGATATTGCCAGACGGGGATGTAACTTTTCGTACGCCAGTTTCTTAATTGCCGGAGCTATACCGCATGTACTGACGGTTATATGCCTGATACCGATGTTCCTGCCCGCCGGGTCGTTAAGTATCTGTACCGATTTAACCACGGGTTCGTAATTTTCAAGAGGCTCGCCCATCCCCATATAAACGATGTTGCTGATTTTGCCGGTTCCCTTCTGGACGATATTGACCTGGTCGGCGATTTCTCCGGCCGAAAGGTTTCGCCGGAACTTTATCTTTCCGGTCGCGCAGAACTCGCAGCCCATTTTGCAGCCGGCCTGGGTGGAAACGCAAAGTGTCCTGCGCTTGCCGTCGAGCAGCAGTACAGTCTCGACCCTGTTGCCGTTGTCGAGGCCGAAGACGTACTTGATTGTTCCGTCTTTGTCGGTGAGTTTGTTTAATATGTTAAGCTGGGAAATATGATAATCATTTTTGATAAGTTTTTCTCGAAAGGCCTTGCTAAGAGGAGTAATTTGAGAAATCTCAGTAACATTTTCGGCGTGGATGAACTGGAAAATATATTTTGCCAGGTATTTTTTCTGACCAAGCCCGGCAATTATCTGCTCAAGCTCTTTAACCGTCTTGTCTTTGAGGTTGTTGCTCATAGTCTCCAAGAGTTTAACAGATGCCAGCCTGACTGTCGAATTTTCGTTCATATTGCTATCCTTTGACAAATTGGCTTTGTTTGGCTTTGAATTGGGTTTGTTTTGGCTTTATTGGGTTTGTTTTTGGCTTTATTGGCTTTGAATTGGGTTTGTTTTTTGGCCCTGTGAGCAGGGGAAAATATTTGTAATTGCTTGTCATATCTAAGTTTATGTTCATTTTGTCATTTCTAAAATTGGCTTTGTTTTGCATAATAGAGGGTATCTGGAAATATGTTATAATTGAAAGAGTGCCTAAAGTGACTAAAGTGCCTAAAGTGAGCTAAAGTTGGGTATATCATATCTCAAATCTCAGATTTCATATTGTGAGCTGAGGCCCCCTGTTATATGCCAAGGGAGTTCTTCTCG
>VRUK01000206.1 GCA_019456195.1 Planctomycetota bacterium
CAATTTACAACCCAAGATGCCCGCATCAAACTGAAACGTCTCTAACCACAAATTAAAATGACATGAGGTACTAGAAGAGGTCGGCAGTATGTTGCAGAGAGGTAAGGTGACGTAATGCCATACTCAGAGATGGATAACAATACGTTAGCACTTTTGCCTCTCATATCAGAACGGGCCCGGAAGGAACCCAAGTTGCAGTTTACGAGCCTTGCTCATTTACTGGACGAGGAGTTTCTACGGGAATGCTACTTTGGCCTCGGCAGAGACCGAGCCAGTGGCATTGATGGTGTAAGTTGGCAGGCTTATGGCGAAAACCTTAATGAGAACCTTGCCAATCTGCTCAAACGGATGAAAGCAAAACAGTATAAACCGCAACCAGCCAAACGGGTATACATTCCGAAAAATGAGCATGAAAAACGTCCTCTTGGTTTACCCAGCTTAGAGGATAAAATTGTGCAAAAAGGAATATCCCGTATATTGGAAGCGATTTATGAACAGGATTTTCTGGACTGCTCTTATGGCTTCCGACCAGGTCGGAGTTGCCATGATGCTTTGCAAACAGTGGACCAGACTATAATGAAGCGACCAGTTCGATATGTGATTGAAGCGGATATCAAAGGTTTCTTTGATAACGTTTCACACGAGTGGTTGCTGAAGATGCTGGAAGTCCGTATTAAAGACCCAAGTCTTCTACTGTTAATACGCCGTTTTCTAAAGGCAGGTTATATAGCAGAAGGCAGGTTGTTCAAGACAGAGCAGGGAACTCCACAAGGTGGGAATCTGAGCCCGATGTTAGCCAACATTTTCTTGCATTATGTTTTGGACCTGTGGTTTGAGAAACGAATCAAGCCCCAAATGGCAGGTGAGGTCTATCTGGTTCGCTATGCAGATGATTTTCTTATCATGACGCAGAAACAATCAGATGCTTGTATGATTGAGCAGGCCTTAAGAGACCGCTTTAAGAAATTCTCATTAACCCTCCATCCGGAAAAGACGCGGACAATCAGCTTTAGCCGCAAAGAACCAGAGAATGCCGAACGACAGGGGCGCAAGCCTTATACGTTTGAATTTCTGGGATTTACTCATTTCTGGTTTCGCACTCGTGAAGGCTGGTATATGTTAAGTCGCCGTACAAGTGCTAAGCGATTTCGCAGGGCATGTCGAGCCATGAATGAATGGCTCAGATGTGTACGGAATTGGTGTAAAACCAAAGAATGGTGGCTAATACTTGCGTCAAAACTGCGTGGTCACTATCAATACTATGGTGTCAGTGGTAACAGCAGAATGCTGAAGGTATTCCGTTATCAAGTGATGCGAATGTTACATAACTGGCTCAATCGACGCAGTCAACGTAACCAATGGAGTTGGGAACGATTTACAGAATACTTAGAGCATTATCCTCTGCCGCTGCCGCACATTGTGCACAAATTTTATTGACCATTGACGTTTCTGTGAAGCATGCTGAAGAGCCGGATGAGGGAAATCTTCAAGTCCGGTTCCGTGAGGGGCGTTGAAGCTCTTTCATATGGCAGCATATTGTGACACTCCTCAATCGAAAGAGAGGAGAAACAGGGAACACAAAGTATGCCTAAATGAAAATGCCATATTACGTCTACTCGACCACACTGTCACCTGAAAATCAGGGTGTTTTTCAGTTCCTGAAAAAGTGGCATTTCCACATGCCTGTCACTCTTTCGCAGCTTCCGTTCATGGGAGTCTCCTGTTTACTCACATGGCCCCATCGGCCCTTGACAAGCACAAGCAGTTACATAGCGTCAGAATAAAATTTAGTACACGTTCTGAATAATTCCCTAAAACCCTGCTTGACAGACATCCATTGTCTGCTGTATGTTTTTAGAGTTCTACGTTAGACGCTGCAAATAAAAAACAAAAATAGTTGCAGGAGGTTTCCTTATGTTGAAAAAAAAGTTTTTTACATTGTTCACTTCCTGCCTGACTCTCGTGTTCGCCCTGCCCATGGCGCACGTAGTCGGCGCTACCAATCAGATTCAAAAAGGAGAGATGGCCGGATACCTCCTCGTCCCTCATGATAAAGTTCAAGAGACATATAACGCCGGGTTCTCCATGTATGTAGCAGCCTGGCCTTTGTTGGATGAATATCCGGGGCGTCGTTTTCAAACAGGTCTGTTCGGCACCTGGATGCACCAGGCTGTGTCACAATTGCCCCACAGAACAATTATTCTCTTTGCTATCTCAGCAAAATTACAAAAGTTGTTGGTT
>VRUK01000024.1 GCA_019456195.1 Planctomycetota bacterium
GACGAGAACTTCGGGAAATACTGCACATCGTGTAAACCGGCCAGTCGGATAGCAAATCCAGGGCCGAACAGGATTGTCTTTGTCACCATATTCGGAATAGGAAGGCTTCTTATAATCTTCAGTATATGCAAGCACCCCAAAATGGGCGAATCCTCCGTGCATTTCTATCATCACGCGTCCACTGTCATTCTCATCTATATAAACATAATTGGGCTTGAGATCCAGAATCGGTTGAGGGAACTTCGATACACCCGGAACGAGATATGTACGGATCCGGTATTCCCCTGGTTTGAGATCTCCTGCTGCAACACGTCTTGAGAGTTCTCTGCAGGCCTTCAATAGGGCCTGATGATCCGTCTTGTACAACAAGCTGGCCTGCTTCCGTTGCGCATCTCTGATACCGAAGAACACGGGGCCGTGAATGATCAAATAATCACCCACCATATAGCCAACAAAAATAACAACAGCCAAAATGATCAACGCGGCGATGACAATTGCTTTAAGAGTCTTTCTTTTATATCCCTTCTTCTTCATTACCAATCCTTTCTTGACCCGTATTCATTGTAGCCTTTATTAAACCGATACCACGTTCCGACTGAAGGTTGCACGGGATTACCTTCTGGGTCTTTATACCGTGCCTTCCAGTAAAAAACATAATAGTATGCTATATCGTATGGTACACCCAAGTGGCTAAAAATATGCCCCCCGTTTATATAGTTGATTTCGACATTGTTAAATTCTCTACCCTTGTATTTCCAGCTTTTTATCTTTGATGTATAGAATGGACTATCCCACTTGGTTGCTAGGTCATAGGCATGTATTATGATATCAAGTCTCCAACCAGGATAATCCCTCCACTTATTTAGTCCATGGATTTTCGAAAATAATATTTTGTTCAGTGTCCTATCTCCACTATCAAGCCGGCCTATACCATCAATTAGCACGACTTGAACGCCATTGATCCCGTCGATTTCGAACTTGGGTACTTTGACATCACAGGCATCTGTGATATCGCTACCGTCAGTGAGGCTAATATCGAAGTATGCACCATCGATGTCAACATATTCAACGTACCACCTTTGGTAGTCGTCCCCAAAGCCAACGTCATATAGCCAATCCGTAATATCACCGTAAGCAGTATTCGCGTTAGGATTGTCGGTTATACAATCAGTCGGGATTCTGACAGACATAGAATAAAGACCGCTTGGATCCGCCCGACCGATCGGATTATTTCCACAATAAGCATACCAGTTGATGCCATCGCCATAACCGATCGGGTCCGTCTGCAGGAACCGGCCGATATATGGATTATAGTATCGGGCGCGGTAATAGTAAAGCCCTGTTTCGTAATCAAATCTTCTGCCGGTGAACATGTAGGGATTGGTGATGAAGTTGGGGTCTGAGACCGCCACCTGGCCATAGACACTGTACTCGTACTTCTGGACGGTATCTCCGGCCGAATCACTTAAGGCCACGACATTGCCCAGAGCATCGTAGTGATAGTAATAGACGGCGTTACTATCTGCGACGTCTATCATACAGACCAGCTCATCAACGCGCACTCCGTGGATGTATTTGCGCAGGAGATTGTCATTGATGTCGTATTCACCGATAACGTTACCACCGTCATATACGTACCTGATGGTGTAATTATCGACCTTCTTTTTGATGCGCCTGCATAATAGGCGCGGCCGCACTTGCCCGGCATGCAAAACAACAGGGCAAGTTAAAACAACTCAAGGCGGAATATTGAAAAGGTATCATCACCCTTTTCGACCGTGCAGGGTTTCCATGTGCTGTTGCGCGGTATTTCCGGAGGGATTTTGCTTTGAGACAATCGGCTGTTTGCCGTTGGCAAGCTCATAAGTATCGTTGGCAATAGCGGCCTGTTCATTTGTGGGGATGACGAACACTTTGACTTTACTGTCTTTGGTATTTATTTCAGCTTCTTTTGCGATTGCGTCCTTGTTGGCCGCCAGGTCAAGCTGCACGCCTATTTGAGTTACGGAGTTACATATCTTCTCGCGTATAAAGACGGAATTTTCTCCTATTCCGCCGGTAAAGACCACGGCATCGACAGTATCCAGAACCGCCGCATAAGCGCCAACGTATTTTTTGATGCGGTAGCAGAAAACATCGATGGCAAGCTTTGCCCGGGCATCACCTTTGTTTGCGCAGTCATGGAGGTTTCTCATATCATTTGAGATGCCCGATAAGCCGAGCAGGCCGCTTTGCTTGTTACAAAGGGTATTCAGCTTGTTTACATCGTAACCTTTGCCGGCAAGGTAAAAGAGTATGGCCGGGTCAAGGTCACCCGATCGGGTTCCCATCGGCACACCTTCCAAAGGCGTAAGTCCCATAGAGGTGTCAATCGACTCTCCCTCTTTAACGGCGGTTACGGAGCAGCCGTTCCCGAGGTGGCAGGTAATGGCGTTGATATCATATTTTCCCTTGCCCATTATGGCTGCGGCACGACGAGCTACATATCTGTGAGAGATTCCGTGAAAGCCGTACCTTCGGATGCCGTACTTTTCATAAAGCTCATACGGGAGGGCATACATATATGCAACTTTCGGGATAGTGGCATGAAACGCGGTATCAAAACAAGCGACCTGTTTTACATTCGGCAGATGGTGCTGGGCGGCAAGGATACCGGCAAGATTCGGTGGATTGTGCAAAGGAGCAAGGTCCGCAAACTTTGTGATTGAGGCAATTACCTTTTCGTCGATTATTACAGAGCCGGTGAACTCTTCGCCTCCGTGAACGACCCTGTGGCCGATGGCTTCAATCTCGGATATCTGTCGCAAAGCTCCTGCTTCTTTGTCGACAAGCGTTTGAAGTATAAGCTCGATTGCCTTTTTAACGTCTTCAACCTTTGATGTTATTGTGTGGATTTTGCCGTGATAAAAATGAGAAAGCGCAGAGGTTTCTTCTCCGATTTTTTCGACAAACCCTCTGGCAAGGACCTCCGCCCCGGGCATCTGATACAGGTAATACTTGACCGAAGAACTACCTGCATTTATGACGAGTACTTTCATTTTCGGTGTTATCCTTTCAAACATGACTCCGGTTTATCCTGTTGGGTGTTTGTGTTCTCCAATAATTGACCCAAAGTCAGAATAACCGTAGCAATAATATCATCAACAGTTGCTCCTCTTGAGAGGTCCGTTATGGGTTTCGCGAATCCCTGAAGAAACGGGCCGATGGCCTGAGCATTAGCCATATACTGGGTGAGTTTATAAGCGATATTTCCTGAGTTGAGGTCGGGAAATATTATGACATTTGCCTTTCCTGCAACGGCGCTTTCATCTTTAACTTTTTGGGCGGCCACCCTGGGAACTATGGCCGAGTCGGCCTGGAACTCACCGTCGATAGCCAAGTCGGGCCGGCGCGAGCGGGCGATTTTGAGAGCTTCCCTGACTTTTTCCACAATCGGCCCGGAAGCACTTCCCTTGGTGGAAAATGACAAAAGAGCCACGCGGGGTTCCTGCCCTAAGAGTCTCCTTGCACTTACGGCGGAAGCCAAAGCAATGTCCGCCAGTTGCTCGGCCGTCGGGTCAATGTTAACGGCACAATCGGCATAAATGAATGGCTTGTCCTTTTCCCCGAGAAAGTCGGGAATAACCATAAGAAAATAGCTGGAAGGAGTTTTGATTCCCTCAATAAGACCGACGGTTAAAACTCCGGCCTGAATAAGAGTAGCGGTCGCGCCGGCGACTCCGCCGACGGCGGTATCGGCATCGCCGCAGGAGACCATCATGCCCGCATAGAATAAAGGCTTGGCGACTATACGTTTTGCAACAGCTAAAGAAATGCCTTCTCTTCGACTGGTGTATTTTTCCGCATAAACATCAAGCTTATCGTTTTGTTTGGGATTTATGGTTTTGATGCCGTCGAGATTAACGCCGGCTTTCTCAATCGATGCTTCAATCTGGGCGGGTGTTCCGAGCACAATCGGCCGGGCAATATCTTCGTCTTTGAGCCTGCGGGCGGCCTGCACTATCCGCTCATCTCTGCCCTCGGGTAAAACAACTGATAGATTTTTCCCTCTTGCCTTCTCCCTGAAACTGCTTATAATATCCATCCTCACTGCTTCCTTGTTTTGAAAAAATAACATCCTGTTGTTGTGTTTTAATATTTCTGTTTGAAGTTTAATTGTGAGCTTATAATTATGCAAGAAAAAATTGAATTCGTACGATTAGTTGGTAACGAAAGAAGAGTAGGCTCTCATCTTGCCGATGTTTCACAGAATTGGCAGGGCAAGAAGCAGCGTTTTCTCATGATTAGCCCTCACGACGATGATGCGGTTCTCGGAGCGGGTTTGCTTATTCAATTAGCCAAACGGGAAAATATACCTGTATATATACTAATCGTCACCGACGGCAGAATGGGCTACTGCAGCGCAGATGAAAAAGACAGCATTTCTGAAATCCGGCGGAACGAAAGCTACAAATGCTACGAAAGCCTGGGCATACCGAAGAAAAATATTATCTGGCTCGGCTTTCCGGACTGCCGGCTGAATAATTACCGCGGCAGAGGACCGGCCGAGGCGAAAGAACCTCTGGTAATCAAGGGTTATACGGGGCTGCAAAATGCATTCACTTATCATCTGCGAAAGATAAAGCCGACACAATGCTTTTTGCCAACGTGGAACGATTTGCATCCCGACCATCGCATCATTTACGAAGAGATGCTTATCAGCTTATTCCACGCGGCGGGCGATATCTGGCCCGAGATTGGTAAGCCGTTAAGCAAAGTGCCATACGTCCACACATACGCTGTCTATTGTGATTTTCTCGAACCTCCGACATTGCGGATGCGGACGCCCAAGTCATATCTGGAAAAGAAACTCAAGGCAATCTCGGCTTTCCGTTCTCAAAAGCAGATATCTTCGCTGATTGAAAATGTCCGCCATTGCGGGCCGGAAGAATATATACGGGCGATAGAGTTCAAACTATACCGGCCTGCGAAATATCGCAATAAGTTCGAGGAAAAAGAGGCCATCAGGATGGTGCGCTGAAAAACGCACGGCAGTGACGCTTTTATTTCCTCACAGTCACCATAACATTTTTTTATTGCCGCCCTACCTGGCCGGCAGACGAAGCGTTGCGTTCACCGGGTAGTGGTCGGAAGGATATCGGCCATCGATGTTGTCATATATTATTTGCGCTTCGAGCACTTTTATTGACGATGGTACGAAGACATAGTCGATTTTATTGCCTTTTCTGGTTCCGCGGAAGGCGTGGCCGGTCTTGACATCTTTGACATCGGGGTGCAGAACGCGAAACGAATCGACCATTGGAACAGGAGTTTTGGATTTTCGACCATCGGCGCCGGTTAGTTCGGTCTCGCCTTTTAAATAGGTGACAACGGGATTGCTTTCGCCTGTGTTGAAATCGCCCGTGAGGATGAACGGGTCTTTGTGCTTTCTATTTTTGATGCGATTAGCCAAAAGGACAGCGCTTTTTTCGCGGGACGGCTGGGAAACGTGGTCCAGATGAAGATTGAACATATAAAAAGTCCTGCCCGAGTTCCTTTCGATAAATCTTGCCCAGGTGCAGATGCGGACACATGCAGCGCCCCAGTGATTTGAGCCGGGGACTTCAGGAGTATTGGAAAACCAGAAGGTCCCGGATTCATCGACTTTGAAACGGCTGATGTCATAAAGTATGGAGGAGAATTCGCCATCGACTTTGCCGTCTTCGCGGGCAACGCCAACCTGGCCGTATTTACCGATAGCCGTGCAGATTTCTGTCATCTGAAAATTCAGGGCTTCCTGCAAGCCAACAATTTCAGGACGATGATCGCGGAGGACGTCAAAAACCATTTCCTTTCGATTCTTCCATTGATTAGGGCCATCGCCAGCGGAGCCATAGCGAATATTGAAGGTCATTATCCGCAATTCCAGGCCTTTGTCCGCCGCCCTGCTCGAACCGGCGACTGCGAAGGTCTGACAGGAACATAAATTGAAAAGAATCAATAAGCTTAAAAAAATGAAGATTGGAAAGGTTGCTTTCATCATATAGGAAGTTTTTCTGTTGTACATAGTTTACTCCGAGGATTTAAGGTAAATTACACTTTTAAGATTTACAAAGCCGATGGAGGGAGTCGAACCCTCAACCTCAGCTTTACGAAAGCTGTGCTCTTCCATTGAGCTACATCGGCGATAACATCGGGTATAATACTGATGATTGGCTGTATTGTAAAGAGGCAAAATCGGGACAATAAGCTTGTGCGAAGTAGCGTTATTACTACCCAAATCAGGACAGGTATCTGGTTTGAAATTGGGTTTGAATTGGGTTTGTTTTGGCTTAAATTGGCTTTGTTTTGGGTTAAATTGGGTTTGAATTGGGTTTGTTTTTTTGGCCCTTACAGAGCAACAAATCTTCTTAACCATTTGTAAATACTGAGTTTGCATTAATTTAGGCCTCTGAAAAATTGGGTTTGTTTTGCATAAATAGAGTGTATCTGGAAATATGTTATAATTGAAAGAGTGCCTAAAGTGACTAAAGTGCCTAAAGTGAGCTAAAGTTGAATAATTGATGCTCATGATTTAGATTTCATATCAAAGATTTCATATTTCATATTGCGGTGTCTCGAATATTGTATTGCGCAACTGGTATTTCTTATTTTGTGGTACATGTTAATTGGTTAAATGGTTAATTGTTTAAATGGAATATCAGATTCGTTGTCTAAGTTACGCATGAGCTGGAGTCTTTGTAATTCGAATATCGTTTTGTAGAGGCTGTGCTCTATTCTGCGTTCGTACATGAGTAGGCGTTCGAGAACCCTTGCATTGGAGAAGTCCTTTATAGCCAAACGTCCCAGAGTCAAATCCGCAGCCGGGGCAGATGTTTTGGTCTTCGACTGGTTTTGTTTTTTTTGCAGCAACGATTTGGTGAGTTTAGTAAAGGGGCTGTTAGCATTATCTTCGTTCATGGCATCGATAGTCAGTTTCTGTATGTGTCCAGCTCGTTTTAGGCGCCATGAGAGAGAAACAATGCGTTCTGCGAGCATGGATTCCATCGGGCCAGCCGGGGCGAGCTCGTCGAGCATCCAGTCGCGGTATAGACAGAATTCGTTCCGGTTTTCAGAGCTAATTACGGCCTGACGGGCCATTAGGCCGTGTTTGACGGCGTTTAGTGAGGTTGCGGATTTGCCTTTGTTAGTGCGTGGGCCGGTCGATTTTCGGGCGTTACGTTTGTTAGCAATTAATTGGGCTTCGGTAGCCATTATAAGTCCTCCTAATTTAAGTATTACGATTGATGAGATCCTTTATTTCGGGAACAAATGTAAGTTTTTCTATACGATATACCTTATTATTCATATTATTAAAGCCTATTTGTTAGATATATATTATACTTACTGTAATGTTATATGTCAAATGAATTTTTATTTTTAATTACAAATTTTTCGGATTTTTGGCCACAGATCCATTTTCCGCTATAAAATCGCTATATTAAGGATGAATTGGATGGATTTATTAAATGTGATAAGGGCTTGGGATAGTCAAATGACTACGGGCTTCTTCGCGCTCTGACCATTGACAGGCTGGGAAACGAACTATAGTCATATGACTACGGGATTATTGTTATCTGGTTGCATAGAAACGTAACAGTAGTGTTAAAAACGCTATATGCTATTTTGGAACGAAGAGCTTAAAAATTGGTAAATGTTCGTGACAAAAACGCCGGATATAATCATAATGCTGCTATGTCATTTAGCCGGGATCAGTGGGAACATATTCAGAAGTGCTATCGATTTTCCGAGAGGAAAATGCAGATACTCAAGCTGTTGTTTGAGGGGACGGAAAACGATAAAATAGCTCAAAAGCTGAAGATTCAGTATAATACCGTAAAAGCTCATTTCGGCAATATTTCGACAAATACGGCTGAATCTTATTTTGCATTGCTCAAACGCGGCGTTCATGGTACATTTCACCACATATCAAAACAACATTTATTTAGATATTGTGATGAGTTTAGTTTCAGGTGGAATTTTAGAAATGTCAATGATGGCGAAAGAACTACGCAGGCGATACAAGGCATTGAAGGCAAAAGACTTTTGTTAAAGTAAAGTGGTGATAAATGGTAAGCGAAGAACTGAGACAAAGAGGATTATTGAAAGAAGGGGTAATTATAGGTGAGTATGAATTATTTCCAACTTATTCCACTACAATAAACCAATACAAACAAGCTAAAATTGTCCCAAATAAAAACTATGGCAAGTATGGAAAAAGGAAGCCAGATGGCTTGTTAATTGACAGAAGAAATAAAATAAATCCAAAAGTGCTTATTGTTTTGGAATATAAAAAGCCAGCAGAATTTCAGACAGAT
Organism: Planctomycetota bacterium; assembly: GCA_019456195.1. Classification (GTDB taxonomy): domain Bacteria; phylum Planctomycetota; class Phycisphaerae; order Sedimentisphaerales; family Anaerobacaceae; genus NIOZ-UU13. The sequence continues at coordinate 8,337 of VRUK01000024.1, forward strand.
AAGCAAAAAAAGGAAGCGATTGAACAATGCAATGATTTATGTCAAGTCTTAGAGGCAAAAATCGGTGTAATTACTGATGACATTGTAACTTACTGGATTAACCCAAATAATCCAGACAAAAAGAATGAGTATGAAGATAGAACAAGCGGTATAACGCGAAGTTACTCTTATATTCTAAATGATGATAAACAAAGATTACAAAAGAGATATTTTATTGATATAGACAAAAAGGGGATTAGCAAAGTAGAAGATGACATTAGAGAGACTTATCAAGTAATAGAGAGAATTTTATTGGAGACAAGTGACACTAACTCTATTCTAAAACCAACAGAAAAAACCGACCCAACACCTCTTGCGAGAAGCGTCTGGCAAAGTATTTATATAAGTACAAAAGATAATCCAACAGCTTGTTTATACAACGTTGTGGAAATATTTATATTTAAATTTTTAAGCGATTTAGGGGTATTAACGAAAGATAGAAGTTTTAATCATTTGTTGGGAATGTATAAAGAGGGCTATTCTAATAAAGACGTTTTAGAACATTATGCCACTAAAAGCAGACGAAAAATAAAAGAATTATTTAAGGATGGAGATGATGGGACTGGAATTATTAACGGGACTATTTTTGTAAATAAAAATGGGGCGGCTGTTTTATCGCAAGCAACACTGTTCAAAGATACTATCGAAAAGTATGCTAAATTTGAGAATCTTAGAAATATAAAAAAGGAATTTAAAACAAAACTGTTTGAGACATTTTTGAAACAAAGCAAAGACAAAAGTAAGTTGGGGCAATTCTTTACTCCAAGAAAAGTCGTCAAAGCAATTGTAGAAATGGCAGATATTAACAAAGTGAAATTTATCTGCGATCCTTTCTGTGGTGTGGGCGGTTTCGTATTAGAGCCATTTCAGGTTTCTTCTGTTCTTAAAAATAAATATTTGCCCAAAAATGGCAAAATAAATCCGAGTATGAGATTATTGGGTTACGATAGTGGGAGAGAAGATAGTGACGAGCAAAGACGAACCATAATTTTAGCGAAAGCAAATATGCTCATTTATCTATCAGATTTAGTAGAGAAAAACCCTACTTTGCATGATGAATTTACTAAATTATTTAATAATACATTTCTATTCTTATCTGATTCAAATCTTGGAACATTAAAAGAAAAATTTGAAAATGAAGCAGATAAACCAGATTTAATACTGACAAATCCACCTTATATTACCAGTGGTGTAGCCACAATAAGGAAACAAATCGTAGAAGAAGGATTGTCCGACGATTATAAAAATAGCGGAAAAGGTGTTGAAGGTTTGTGTCTAAAATGGATTATCTCAAATCTAAAGAGAGGCGGTTCGGCTTTTGTAATATTACCCGATAGTATATTTAATGTATTTGCTAATGATGTATTGAGAAACGAAATAATAGAAAAATGTTATATTAATTGTATTATCTCGTTACCCCTGAAAACATTTTTTAATACTCCAAAGAAAACATATATTTTGGGAATAACAAAAAAAGATTGCGATTATGATAAGAGCGGCACTACAAAACAAACATTTCCTGTATTTACTTATATAGCGTCTAATATCGGAGAAACCTTAGATATAAACAGATTTGAAATTGAAGATAACGATTTAGATAAAGCGAAAAATTTATTTAATCAATATAAAGGAAGCCCTAATGCATTTAATACGGATGATGCAAGATGCAAACTTCAACCTATTCAGAAATTTGAAAAAGAAAAATATTGGATTATTGATAGATGGTGGAGCAAGGAAGAAAAAGAAGCGTTAGGTATTTCTGAAAAAGAAGATATTTTAACGGTAGATGAATTTAAAGACCAAATTGAATGTCTAAAGGGAAAATTAGGAGAATTGGGTAAAGTTGTTAATTCACAAAAAAAACAGAAAAGCTATAAAACAAAAAGTGTTCCCGTCACTGATTTATTCGTCCCCAAAAAGGGAAACGCAAAATATACTAAAAAATATATACATGACCATCAAGGAGAATATTCTGTTTATTCCTCACAGACATCAAATGTTGGTGAAATAGGAAAAATAGATACGTATGATTATGAAGATGAATGTTTTACTTGGACGACTGATGGGGTATTGGCGGGGACGGTGTTTTATAGAAATGGCAAATTTTCGATAACGACACATTGCGGAATATTGAATTTAAAGGAGGAATATAGAAAAAAAGTGGACTTTGACTATTTATTATTTGTATTAAATCTAACACTTACGTCAGAGAAAAGCACTTTAGGGGAATGGGCGAATAAAAGATTAGGGATTGAAAGAATGGGAGAAATTTCAATAGACTTGCCTATCACAGAAGATGGTGGATTCGATTTGGAGGCACAGAAAGAAATCGCCAATAAATTTAAGAAAATCGAACAAATTAAAAACTGTTTAGAATGTGATTACAAAAAGATGATTAACTCAAAGGTTAGAATTATTGAAACTGAAAGTTAAAAAAAACATAGATAATATGAAAAGAACTAATCGCAAACACAAACGTTTAAAGCCTTTATCGCTTTATCCTCTGAAACCGGAAAAGGTATTGGCGGCGTTTATGAAAATTAAAACAAAGCAATCTTTGTTAAAGGCATAATTCCGAAAAAGAATATAGAAGCTCTGTAATCCGATAATAAAATCACCCTGACAGTGGCTGGTGTTTTCTAATTAGTCCTTAAGCGATATGATCTTAGAGCACCTAACAAAATGACTCTGCATTCAAACGGCTTATTTCGTGTCTGGACGGCGTCAGGCTGCATCGACTATCATCGGATAGCCTGCTTCGCCTTCCTTGCCAGAAACGAAAACGCTCGTTTTCGGTGCTACGACTCATTTTGTTAGTCACTCCAAGATCAATTCTCAGTTCCCGTTTGGAAGACTTCATTTTCGACAAGCACCTTTGCCTCTTCGGAGGTGAACTCCCGGCCGCAGGCGGTACAGTGAAAACCGATTTTGCAGTCAAAATGTACTTCTCGACGGTGACATTGTGGGCAGATTACATCTTGATTTGTCGTATCAAACATTTTTTATCAGACCTCCCTCTTATCGTAGAAACGCTTCTTATTATCTCCAAATATTCTATCGACAAAATCTACGGAAATATTAAGTTGTAAAGCTGATTTTTTCGTTCTAATTTGCGTTAAAATCCCCGACCTTACCTCGGATACTTTTCGGCTTGAGTTTGGCCGTTAACGATGAAACACCTTTCAGGGCGGTCATGTAGAAAATGCTATGCCAGCCTGAAACAGAGTTCTCCTGGTTTATTTCGGCACGGCATGTTGAACCAGCCGGAATATATTGAAGTTGAGATGAAACTACGTTACTATGAGGCCTGGAACTTGTATGAGTGCTTTTAGTGAAGTTTATATGGAGAATCCAGAATAAGGAGATATAGCTATGATTATTGGAATACTCTCTGATACGCATCATGATAAATCGAATGCCATTGCTCATGTTATCGAAGAATTTAAGAGGCGAAAAGTAGAAGCTATTTTTCATTGCGGAGATATTGAACCAAGACATTTGGATAGCGAGTTATTTGGGAATCTGCCGGTAGTATGTGCACTCGTTGAAGAACAGAAAGGAGCGAAGGAATTCTGTTTTGCTCCGAACGGCTGGAAATTCACAGAACCTGGAAACAGAATTGTCACCTTACCAAACGGCCTGAGTTTCTATATTGGGCATAAACGGTCTTTTGAGTTTTTAACAGGGTCAGAAACCGAATTAATAAAAACGCTGGAAACTATCAGGAGAGATTATGACTGTGTTCAATGGCTTTTTTCCGGCCACACGCATCATCAAATCTACAAGCAGGACCCTTTAATCAGTTTTGTTAATCCGGGAGCCATAGAAGATTCGTACGATGGATATGAATTTGCAGTTATTAACACAGAAACAAAAGAGATTGCTTTTTCCAGGATACCCAAAACAACACCTTCAATGAAATCTTTCTCTGTAGGAATCATATCGGACAGCTTAAACATCTCAGACCTTGATGTTGACTTCTGGCCAAGCCTGGCCAAGCAGTTTAAGAAAAGACGTGTACGAGATATCATTCATTGCGGTAATATCTCTATAGGAGACATCGGACGAGAAGAACTGAAAGAATTCAACGTTCACTATTATCTTAGAAAGGACCAGAAGAAGCCTTCAAATGTCCCCGGTAACTGGAAACTGATTCGTTTGGAAGACCCAATAGTCGAAGTTAACGGATACAAATTCTACATCCAGCTTGACTTAGGTGTAACGATTCTCGAACAATCAGAAATTGATATGCACAAACTGTCACTTCACATAAGAAAAGGCTACCCAGAAACAAGTTTTATCTTGTTTGGGTCAACCAATTATGCATTCCTGGAAGAAGGAGAACAGGTTAGAATTATCAATCCCGGCGATGTGGTGAGAGACAGAAATTACTCGATTGTAACGCTACCGACTACAGAGATTGTGTTCGGCAGCATCTTACCGCCGCCACTATCTCTCTAACGCAGAATGCCGTAGAATTGCTGCTCGGCTTGCAGGGTATTCATGCGTGATAAAAGGATTGTATTTGTAAAACCGTTACATCAGGTATCATGGATGGTACGAGGCTCCCTACAGTTTTATGTAATGTTCTTCTATGAGGTAACAAAATGACCGAGTTATTAAAATCACTCGCCAACCCTATTGTCTGGGTGTTAGTTTTTATGGTCCTTAGTTTGATACTCATCATCCGGCCGACGAAGAAGCTACGATTCAAACTTGGCAAGTGTGCGTTGTTTCTGGGGATATGCATCCTTTTTCTTTTAAGCATTAGGCCGGTGTCGAACTTACTCATTTATTACCTTGAGTGTCAATACAAGTTACCTTCCGACGAGGCCCTTTCTGATTTGGATATGGTGGTTATTCTGGGCGGAGGTGCGAATATTGCAGGTGGTTTCCGGGAACACGCCGAAGCGAGCGGTCTTACATACGCAAGATTGTTTAATGGTGTCAGAGTCTATAAGCAAAGCGGCGCAAGGACATTAGCATTATGCGGGGGTTACGAAGCCGGAGTTATGAAGAAGCTGGCAATCGAATTAGGTGTACAGGAAAGCGAAATTATTACTGAGACAAGATCAGGTACTACCCTGGAAAACGCCGCTGAACTTGTCAAATTACTCCGGCCAGCAGAACAAAGACGAATTGGTCTTGTGACTTCGGCATTGCATATGCTACGCTCAGAAAAGACGTTTAAAAAACAGTTTCCCAATGATACTATCGTGCCTATTCCCGTGAACTATATCTATTCTCCAGACTGGGATGATCCGGAAGGTTTTGTTCCATCTACGAGCGCTTTATCAAAGAGTAATTACGCTATCCACGAATGGATTGGAATAGTCTATTATTCAATCAGATATTAGCCTACGGTGTATAGATCCAGCCGGCAGCACCAAGCACCCCGGAGCCACTCAGGCCAGCAGGAGCCGCTACTGCAATAATTGCTTTGCCCCGGGTATCTACAGAAATAATTGTAAACTTGCTCATGGTAAAGTACCTGCCGGTAAGGTCGCCTGCTTGAAAACCTAAAGTCGCAGCAACGCCCGAAACAGCCTGGGCCGCCCAAGCACCTGCCACGGCAGGATTCTCTACATAATAAGCACATACAGCAGTTTTGATAGATCCAGCCGACGCAGCACCTTCCGACCACTTCGCATGTTCGATTCGGCCGCGAAGAATCGGAACCGCAACGGCAGCTAAGATGCCGACCATCAGAATAACGACCATCAGCTCAATCAGCGAGAAACCTCTTCTCGCTCTTTTCTTGTTCATCTTTACCCCTCCAAAAATGCTGAAAATCAGTTGAACTCTAAATCGACTGTTTTCCCGTCCAAAACTGCATTAAAGCAAGTTACCGGCAGTATGATCTCGGATGCCCCCATTTATTGATTTACAAACATATTATATCTAAATGATGATCTTAATTCAACCAAAAAACTGCAACAGGACATTTGAGAAGTGATTTGTGGGCATTATGCCAAGAGATTAACAATTTTATCGGTCCGCGCCATAATATTTTTTAGAGTCAAAATCACTCATGATTTCCTTGAGCCGGTCTGACTTTCTCCCGGCTTATTTGGACGTCCTCTGCCATTGAGCTAAATCAAGCGGGGCCCATACCAAATCAGACACTTTCCCGTCAAGGAAAATCATTTGATTATGTATTAGTATGCCTTGTTGATATAACTTCAGGAGAAGTGCACCGAAAAGGCAGTTAGAGCTATTTATGAAACTTCACATACGGCCCGCTCATCTTTCAATTTAAGCGTCTCACAGGCTGTTTAACGACGAACGCGTATTGATGGGCATCACAACTAAAAGCGTTACATTTGGTATCACAGACGGCACTTATATATAGTCTTTTCTATTTCATATTCCAAGGAGGGTAGTAATATTGGTAATCGATAGATTTCTTGAAAAGAACTTCGACACTTTAGGGAGGGTCAAGGCGATGCAAAAAACAACTATCACAGGCAGGGAGCCACTAATCGCAATGGACGATTCAGCAACGTATGAGCAGCAACCTTTAATGCAGGAACTCTTAGACATAGTAATCTTAGTCAATTTGATAGTGCTGGTAAGCATAATTATGTGTGCTTAGTAGAACCGACGTGCCTACCTCAGATACCCTTCGGCTTGAGTTCGGCTATTGCAGAACGATACAGGGTGAATGTGAAATCTCAAATATCAAGCAGGGCAAAGCTCTTGCTCTTGTCAAGAACCAGTGATACTCTGTAGGGAAATATCTGACGATTGTGGCGTGTCAGGTTTAATACTGAATAAAACCAACTGCTAATCAATTTCACAATATGGAGATAAGAGAGGCCGAAGGAAGAAGGCTGGCAAGAATGAAACATCTCACAGCAATCATTTCTGCATTAGTTTTTGTGGTACTGCTCCTGACCGAGCAAATTACTCCACTCAGAAAGAAAAGAAATCCCTTCCTTAGAAAGTTCTTACTAAACATGAGCCTGACCGTTATTGTGTTCCTGGTAGGTTCTGTGGCAGTAAGAAATGCTGCATTACTAACCTCGAAATGGAGTGTGAACAACAGTTTTGGTATAGTGCCCCTGCTCTCTTTGCCCAAATGGAGCCGACTGATAGCAGGAATTGTATTGATGGATTTGACTTTCTACTACTGGCATTGGGCGAACCACAGAATTCTTTTGCTATGGCGGTTCCATAATGTACACCATCTTGATCCTGACATGGATGTATCTACATCATTTCGCTTTCACTTTGTCGAGATTCTCTATTCAACCGCCTTCAGAGTTCTCCAGGTTTTTGTGCTTGGTATTGCCCCGTTTACTTATGTTGTCTATGAGACAATTTTTGCATGCTGCACCATGTTCCATCACTCCAATGTTCGTTTGCCGCTGCAACTTGAGCGTTTGTTGAACAAAGCAATTGTAACGCCACGGATGCATGGTATTCACCATAGTGCCGTTAGGGGGGAGACCAATTCAAATTACTCTGTGGTATTGAGGTGCTGGGATTGGCTTCACAGGACGTTGGTCCTGAACATAAGACAGTCTTCAATCAATATTGGCGTGCCAGGCTACCAGGAAGCAGAAGATAACAGGCTTCTGACGCTTCTCAAAATGCCGTTTGTTAAACAGAAGGATTACTGGAAATCAACCGAGGGCTCATTCCCAAAAAGTAATCAGGATGATATTATGAAAGTAACTACTATGCTCGAATAGCTCGTTAGAAATGAAAATCCCATGTTCAAGGGAGAAGGATTTACTTGGTTGCTAACATTCTATAGTATTTTTGACCTTCGGCAATTTGCTTAACGCCGGCAAATTTATCTTGAAGGATGGCCTTGTCTTCGGTTGTTTTACGCAGGTCCAGTATGAGTGTTCCGTCATCATTCAGCAATTCATAAACGTCATCCAGATATTGTGACAGCGGATAGTGAAAACCCCAGGAGATAAGTGAAATAACCATGTCAAAAGAACAGTCGATCGAGATTTGGTTATTTGACGGGACTTCGATAAGATGTATTTTTGATTCGTCGATTCCATTTAATGCCAAGAAGCTCTTTGCCATGATTAATGAGTTGTAAAAAGCGCTTTTTTCCTTATAGCCATAAAAGACTTTCTGGTTGATTTCGGTTTTATCAAAAAGAAAATAATCAATGTTCGTATCGGATTGGTAATGTTGGGACAAAAAGATGTCGATGCCGGCCATGCCACAGCCGATGTCGAGTATGTTTTCACAGGTTTGAGGGAGATAATCCCTGATGGTTTCATATTCAATCGACATATCTTCGCTGTAAAGCCGTTTAATGGCATCACGGCGAAAATATGCTTCTGCGTTGACAGAAGTGTTATATAAGAAAATCGGGCTTATTTTTTTTAACTTACGATAGAACCAGTTGCGTGGGAATTTTAGATAGCTTGTTCGTTGAAAGAGAATATATTTTATAGCCTCATCAGGTATGTTAAGTATTGTCTTCATCTTTTTGTTAATCGTAACCATAAATTGTCAACCAAAGGTATGCAAGAGTATAAAGTGAAATTTCACCACAGCATTTTAATCATTGCCTGTCATAATTCAACTGAAAGTTCCGGCTTCTCGCAGAACACCCATCAGCTTTCAATTTAAAGCGCCTCAGAGGCCGTTTAAACGACGAGTTCGTCTTGAGGGGATTCATAACAGTGTAACAGTCATAGGGTTTTCCCCTATAGACAAATCAGGTCTGGCCCTGATTTACATAAAATACCGGTTGGTTAATATAATATAAGACATATAACTTTCTGTTAAGCCCTTGCTTCCTGGAGGCGTCTATGAGCAAGGGCTTTTTTATTGGTCATTCTTAAGCCCGGTGTGCGGGGGACGAGGGCGGGGAAAAGGGCAAAAAACCATTCTCTCCTGACTTTTTACTTGACTTGCATGTCTTAAAAGCATATAATGATATCGTGGAGTATTGTTAAAGACGGGAAGCGTTGAGGAAGGGTGATTTTGTTTTCCAAAACACTTTCTTATTTCTATATTTGCGCCCGGAGAGAAGGTCAAGGGGGGGCTTAGCGAGGCAGTTTATCGGTGCGATTGAACCGGTAAGTAAATTATGGGAATAGACACAGGTTCATTCATAAATAATACAGTTATATTTACTGATTTCGGGACGTTAAAAAAATTCGTTTGAGCTGTTTTAAGTAGCTTCTGAAAAATCAAACAGGAGCGGAAAGATGGTTAAAATGATAGACCCACACACACCACTAACTCAGTTGGAGCTTGATATTGTCTATATGAGATACTTCGAGGGCCTGCCCAGTTCGGAGATAGCCGAACAGCTTGGCATTGAGCTTGAAAAGGTTAAATACAAGATGAAGAAGCCCAACGTATCAAGGTATATCCGCAGGGTAGTTCTGCCTCAGATACAAAAGCGGCCGAGTGTGAAACTCAACACGCTGAATATCAAATCCACAACAGGCGCCAAGTTATATTATTTCGCAGGCTTCTCCCTGTTCGTATTTTTAGCCGTAGTGTGTATGAAATTGTTTCTGTGAACAACTGCCTCATCTTTCAAACTTTTCGAACCGCCTCAGGGGGCCATTTAAACGAAGAACTCATCTTTAAGAAGTATTTTGATTTTACCAGGGGAAGTTACCCGAGAATTACCGTTTTACGCGGGCATTTCCCTGCCAGATGCTCCATATCTGATCTTCGTCAGCAGGCTGGGCGTAGTCGGTCAATAACGTAGTGACCAATGCTCCGGTGGCCCATCCGAACTGTACCCACTTTTGGGGTTCCCAGCCGGCAAGAATGGCATAGAGCATACCTCCGACAAAGCCATCGCCGCCTCCGATGCGGTCAAGCACTGTAATCTGACGCGGCTCGACTACATGCCAGTTGTCGCCTTCGGACATGATCGCACCCCAGAGGTGAGAGTTTGCACTGACGACCTGTCGGAGTGTTGTGGCAAAGACCGAGGCGTTGGGGTATGCCTTTTTGACGTTATTAATCATGACCTTGAAGCTGTCGATTTTGTCCGCGAGGCTCTCGCCGCCCGCCTGCGGGCCTTCGATATCCAGACAGAGTTGGAAGTCCTCTTCGTTGCCAACGAGTATGTCGGCAATTCCGGCGATTTGGGAAAAGATGTCGTGCAGCTCTGCCTCGCGGCCCTTCCAGAATGAGGCACGATGGTTGAGGTCGAATGATATCCGAGTGCCGTGCTTTTTTGCGGACTTTGCCACTTCAAGGCAGAATTTACCTGTCTCGGGGGAAAGAGCCCCGATTAGACCTGATAAGTGAACGATTTGTACACCTTCGGTGCCGAATATCCTATCCAGGTCAAAATCTTTGACGTTCAGGGTCCGCCCTACTTCGCCTGCACGGTCATTATGAACGCGCGGCCCGCGTGAACCGGAGCCACTATCGGCTATATTGAACTGGTGTCGATAGCCCCATGGTCCGCCCTGCTCGACCTCTTTGGCCTCATAGTCAATGTGGCGGCCGGCAAGGTCGTCCTTTATGAACCGGGCGATGGGACTGCCCTTGACAAAGGTCGTCAGTACCTTTACCGGCAAGCCCAAATAGCTGGATACACTGGCTACATTTGATTCGGCACTGGTGGCCTGCAGGTTGAACGTTTTACTGGAATGAACAGGCTGGCCGGAGACCGGCGTTAAGCGGCCGCCCATACTCGTGGGGACGACCATGGACCAGGTATAGTCCTTGCGAAATTCGATAGTCATAGGAAATATCCTTTCATCAACAATGCTACTAACGTGTTACATATCCAAGGATGAAATCATCGCAATTAAATCGGCCTGTGTCAAGAAGTGTCTTACAAAGAAAAGGGGGCAGATGCCATTCTCTTATCCAAAAACGCAATTAGAGCCGGCTTCGTTTAGTCGAACCATTCATCTTCGGGATCGAAGGCGGGTATTGAGACGTTTACGATTCGCATCTTTCCTATGGCGCGGTGTCGGCAGCCGGGCTTGATAAATATGGCGGTGAAGGGCTTTACGGGAATTATTTCGCCATCCAGCTCCATTTGGCCGGTGCCTTCGAGAATAAAGTAAACCTCGGTTAGCTCTTTATGATAATGCACCTGCGAGTCGGCTTCAATATTGACTATGTGCATCGTAGCAGTGGGATTGTCCGGGCTTACGAAGGCCCGCCGTGAAAAGCCGCATGGACACTTTACAGCATCAATCTTGTCAAAATTTGCAATCATATAATTTGCCATAATTCACTCCCAAAAACAGCATCGAATCGACCTTGCCGGAGCCTAAGACTAAAAACTATTGAAATCGTAATCAGCCTCGTGTATATTCTGGCGAAGACAGGCGATTTAATCAAATTATTATTAGCGTGTAGGACAAATTAAATGAATAGATGAGTGAATGAATATGGCTGCTTACAGAAAAACAACTTTGAGAAAGGATAAAAGATGGAAGAACTGTTTGATATTAAAGGCAAAGTAATCGTAATTACCGGAGGCGGCGGCGTTCTGTGCGGAACGATGGCCAGGGCACTCGGTGAGGCCGGAGCAAAAATCGCTGTTCTGGATTTAATCGAAAAGGCAGCAGAAAAGATCGCCGATGAAATCAAAACCAAAGGTGGACAGGCTGTCGGGATTAAATGTGACGTATTGGATAAAAAAAGTATCGAACGTGCTCATAAGGAAGTTACCGCTGAGCTTGGTAAAATCGACATATTGATAAACGGGGCGGGCGGGAACAAAAAAGAAGCAACTACTTCGCCGGACCTTTCTTTTTTCGATCTGCCAAGTGACGCTGTTCGTTTTGTTTTCGACCTGAACTTCCTTGGGACTTTACTGCCAAGCCAGGTTTTCGGCAAAGAGATGGCTGAAAACGGCTCGGGTATAATACTGAATATTTCAAGCATGTGTGCTTTTAGCCCATTGACCAAAGTCCCGGCATACTCAGCGGCCAAAGCAGCAGTGAGCAACTTTACACAATGGCTGGCCGTACATGTTTGCCAGAATTATTCCAAAGAAATTCGCGTCAACGCTATTGCGCCGGGATTTTTTCTGACCGAACAAAACCGATTCCTGTTGACCGACGAAAAAACCGGCGAACTGACGACCCGCGGCAGCACAATAATCTACCATACACCTATGGGCAGATTCGGTGAGCCGGAAGAGCTGATTGGTACGGTTATGTGGCTGTTAAGCGATGCGGCGAAATTCGTTACCGGAATTGTCGTGCCTATTGACGGCGGATTCTCGGCTTTCAGCGGAGTCTGAGGAATTGATTAGTGATTATTGATGAATGATTATTTATCAGGAGAAAGAAATGGTTGATGTTGACCTGGCACAACCATTAAAAGACTTCAAGCCAAAACATAAGTTTTTCGTCGGGATTGATTCGGACGGCTGTGCATTCGATACGATGGGAATTAAACAGCGGGAATGTTTTTGTCCGTGGCTGATTGCCTATTTTGGCCTTCAGCCGGTGGCTCAGGGGGCGCGTGAATGCAAGGATTTCGCGGATTTGTTTTCCAAGACGCGCGGCGCCAACCGGCACACAACAACCAAACGTATCATATCGGAATTGCTGCCCAATCATCCCATGACCAGAGCCAGGAATTTTACGGTTCCACAGTTTCCGCACTATTTCGCATGGGTTGACGACCCAAATAGTCTGCTGAGTAACGACGGTTTAAAGCAGGCCATTGATAAAGCTACCGATTCAGAGGTCAAAGAGGAACTGGAACTTGCGCTAGCCTGGAGCGAACGAGTCAACTGGGCCATCGAAGAAACAGTAAAGGACATGCCGCCATTTCCGTTTGTGCGTGAGAGCCTTGAGAAAATCAAGCGAGTTGCGGACGCTATCGTCGTATCCGGAACGCCGCGTGAGGCGCTTGGGCGTGAGTGGGAAGAACACGACATTGCCAAATACGTGAAAATTATCGCAGGCCAGGAAATGGGGAAAAAGACCCAGCACCTTGTCTATGCCACAAAAGGAAAGTACGAAAAGGACCATGTCCTGATGATTGGCGATGCACCCGGTGACATGAAGGCGGCAAAGGCAAACGATGCCCTGTTTTATCCGATCAATCCGGGCGATGAGATAGAATCGTGGAAGCGGTTTCATAACGAGGCGTTTGACAAATTTTTGAACGGCGAATATACCGGCGAATATGAAGAAAAAGTAATTGCAGAATTCGATACGTATCTGCCTGAACTGCCCCCGTGGGAAAGGTAAGAATGGTCAGTAGTGGTCAGGAGACGGATTGCTGCCGCCCTGCGTTATTTTATAAGGAGTGATTAAAGTGAAAGCTCTCGTTTTGAGGTCACCTGAGCAGCTTGAAATAATGGACGTACCGAGGCCGGAGCTTTCGGCGGGACAGGTACTCATCAAAGTCTCTAAATGTGGTATATGCGGCAGTGACGTTCGTTACTTCCACGGCGAGAATCCCTGGGCCAAGCAGACTCTCGGCCGTCATGTCGATAATCCGCCGAATATTATCCTCGGCCACGAACTTACAGGTGTTGTCCACGAGGTCTTTGATAAATCCGACGCCCATCTGCTCGATAAGCGTGTCGGTATTAATACCTTTATTACCTGCGGGCGGTGCGGCTTCTGCCGAAACGGACAAGAAAATCTTTGCGAGAACACAAAGCATCTCGGTCATGGACAAGGGTGGGGCAGAATGGATTTTTATCCCGGCGGCATGGCGGAGTTTTGCCCTGCTTTCGCGAGTCAGCTCTATGAACTGCCTGAAAACGTTACAGATGAGCAAGCTACTTTCTTCGACCCTCTGATAGCTGCTATTCACGCCGTTGATGTAGGCGGGCCAAAACCGCTGGACAAAGTTGCCATTCTCGGCGCCGGTCCCATCGGTCTGCTGATATCACAGTTTGCCAAGATTTACGGAGCGAGCCATACCTTTATTACTGACATTGCCGCGGAGAATATTGCTATCGCGGAAAAAGTGGGTGTCGATTATCCTTTGAATCTCAGCAACGGCTCGAAGTGTTTATACGAGCTTGTTATGGAAAAAACGAATTCGCTGGGCGTTAATGTTGCGTTTAACACGGTCGGTACATCGGCAAGTATTCTCGAATCACTGAAAATCCTTAAAAAAGGGGGGACGCTGGTTCTAATGGCCGCGAAGGAAGATGAGCTTAATATTCCATCGCTGCTGCTCAGTGGAGAACGGACGATAAGGACATCCTCGAACGCCATGTACACCGATTTTCCACGAGTTATCGAATTAGTATCAGCCGGACAGGTGAAAGTGGAGCCGTTAATTACGCACCGATTTGATTTGTCCGATGCCCTGAAGGCCTTTGAGGCGGCGTGCAATAAGAGTAAAACCGGAGCGGTGAAGGTGATTATCAACTGCCAGTTATGAACGCATTAATCAGCGAAATCAATAAAACCCAGGTCGAGTCCGGCGGCCTTCAAATCTGGTGGACAGGGCAGGAGGGATTTGTTTTTAAGTCGCGCGGTCAAATTATCTATATCGATCCTTATCTGAGCAGCTATGCTGAAAGAATGACCAGAGGGAAACCCAACGAGCATATTCGTATCAAGCCGGCACCGATGAAACCTGATGACGTCAACAACGCCGATATCGTGCTCTGCAGTCATGACCACGCCGATCATATCGACCCTGAGGGTATCCCAATCATCGCCGCTGCGTCACCTGGTGCTCATTTTGTCGTTCCGGAATGTGCCCGCGAGACAATGCTGGGTTTTGGAATCGATGACGAGCGAATTCATACGATGAAAGGCGACGATGAGCTTCGCCTTAAGGAAATACATATTCACGCCGTTCCGGCTAAACATGAAGAATTCGATAAACATCCCCAAAAAGGCTATCCTTATCTTAGCTATGTAATCAATATCGACGGTGTTTCGTTGTTCCACGCGGGAGATACCATTCCTTATAACGGGCAGGTTGAACGTCTTAAACAACACAGAATCGACCTGGCTTTTGTGCCCATTAACGGCAGGGACGAACTCAGGCACAAACTTGATTTGGAAGGGAATTTTACCTGCGAGGAGGCAATCCGATTTGCTCTTGATATCAACGCCGGGCTGACAATTCCGATGCATTATGATATGTTTGCTATCAATACCGCTGATATAAATGAATTTCGAAGGACAGCCGATAAGCAAAATCTTCGTTATCAGATAATGGATCATGGCGGTTCTTTTGGTTTTCTCATGGAGATACAAGATGGAACTCAAAGGTAAAATTGCGCTGGTTACAGGTTCCAGCCGGGGCATCGGTAAGGCCATCGCCGGTGAGCTGGCCAGTGAGGGATGTACATTAATTGTTCACGGGTCACGAGAGACCGACGCTCTTTGCAGTTCTTTCGAAGAGGTCAAGAAAGTTAGCCCGGAGTCCATAATGACTACAGCGGAATTATCAAAGCCGGTGGACATTGACAAAATGTTTTCGCAAATAAAGGAAACTTTCGGCGGACTGGACATACTCGTCAACAACGCGGCCATACAGAATCCCAGCCCTGTTCTTGAACTTAAGCAAGAGGACTGGGACCGAGTGCTTTCAGTTAATCTCAAAGCTCCTTTTTTGTGTGCTCAACACGCAGGCAGATTGATGTGTGCTAAAAAAGCCGGTGGAAAGATTATTAATATCAGCTCTGTTCATGCCTACGACGCCAGGCGAAACTACGCCCACTACAGCTCTGCAAAGGGGGCGCTGGAGACACTGACAAAGTCTCTGGCGCTGGAACTGGCAGAGTTTAATATTCAGGTTAATTCCATCGTGGCCGGAGCCATCGCAACCGAATTGACTCCAACGGACAGGCAGGATAAATTTCTGATTTCAATCCCGGCAGGCAGAATCGGAACAACCGAAGAAATAGCCCATCTGGTTACTTTCCTAAGCTCTAACAAGTGCGACTACCTGACGGGGGCAAGTATTACCGTCGATGGCGGGTTGACACTTGGGTTCTGCGCAAGCCGTCCCGATTTATGAAAAACCAAATATCAAAAATAGACAAACGGGCGAGAATTTGATGAATATTTGGTTGAAATACCTTCCGGGAAAGACTTAAAACCATATTGGATATTGCAATAAAGAGGCCAATATATATAATGGGGCAATTAAGCTTTTTCACTTTTTCGGTAATACACAGGATGAGAAATGATAATTGAACGACAAAATAAAGATGGTTCCGTTGACAATAGTCAGGCCGGTGAGGCAGTCGGGGAGTTCTTTGCACAAAACGACTACACCGGCAAACGGATTCTGGTGATAATCCCCGACAATACCCGTTCAGGGCCTATTGGTGATGTATTTAAGCTGATTTACGATTGTCTGGAGCAAAAGGCAAAGGCAGTAGATTGTCTGGTAGCACTCGGAACACATCAGCCCCTTAGCGAAGAACAAATCTGTAAAAGACTTTGCATGACAGCAGAGCAGCGCAGCAGTAAATACGCATCGGTGAAGTTTTTCAATCATGAATGGGAAAAAGCTGAGACTTTTACTTCCATCGGGCGGATTTCCGCAGATGAAATCGAGCAAATAAGCGGGGGTTTGTTTCGCGAAGAAGTTGACATAGCCATTAACAAAAAGATATTAGAATACGACGAATTTTTTATATTAGGCCCCGTATTTCCTCATGAGGTTGTCGGCTTTTCCGGTGGGCATAAGTATATTTTCCCCGGAATTGCGGGCGATGATATTATTCATTTTTTCCACTGGCTGGGCGCGGTGGTAACAAATCCATTCATTAACGGCAACAAATGGACACCGACCCGGCAGGTTGTTGAAAAAGCCGCCTCTTTTTTAACAATGCCTCATAAGCTGTTCGCTATCGTAGCGCTCGAAGAGGAGCTTAAAGGAATCTTTATCGGGGAGACGGCCGAGGCATGGGAAAAGGCAGCGGACTTGTCCGAGCAGGTGCACATCACATACAAAGACAAATCATACAACACGGTTCTCGGGCTTGCTCCGGAAATGTATGACGATATCTGGACGGCAGGCAAGGTAATGTACAAACTCGAACCGATACTCGCCGATGGGGCAACTCTGATTATCTACGCCCCGCATATTACGGAGATATCCTACACCCACGGCAAATGGTTAGATAAAATCGGCTATCATACCCGCGACTATTTTCTCAAACGCATGGAGCAGTTCAAAGGTGTACCGAGAGGAATTATCGCCCACTCGACACACGTCAAGGGTATAGGCACTTTTATCGACGGCGTCGAAAAACCGAGGGTCAACGTGATACTTGCCACAAGTATCGATAAAGAGCGGTGTGAGAAGGTAAATCTCGGCTATATGAATCCTGAAGATGTTAATATAGCCGACTACGAAAATAAAGAAGACCAGGGAATTCTGGTAGTGCAGCACGCCGGCGAAGTACTGCACCGGCTGGCCAACGGATATATACCGACTATTTCTGACAATTAGTCCACGCCACAGTGGCACGGGATTATTGTAAGAAAGCCATTCGGCGGGGGAAACGGCATCGCCAACAAATTTTATTTCAGTTTCTTGACAATACTCATATCAATATGAGTCAGATATTCCATTCTATTAGAAGGAGCCTCAATGAACCACTTTGACGGACACATTCTTTGCCCGTCAAAAAACATCCATTTCTGTTTTTGCTCATCATAATATGCTTTGGCCAATTTGTTATGGTTGACGGAGAAAGCAAGGTAGCACCGACACGTTTTGAGATGCCGTTTATGCCTTGAATCCGTCTGATAGTTGACTTTGTTCAGATCGACAAGACTGAGTTTTGGCATTATTAAGCCTAATGCTTTTGTGGTAATCCTATTAAGATTGCCATCATCAAATATTTCAGTAATACTCATCTATAAATCCTCGCTAATAATATTTTTGTATCGCTGATAATGAGTGTATGTAGTAAGTGTTTTACGATGACGCAAAAGTTTTTGAGCAGTTTTTACATTCACTTTCATTCTGGCTAAACTCAAGGCATACGTAACACGTAAATCCTCAAATCGTTTGTGCTCAACTTTTGCTTTTTTTAACAAAAGCCCGAAATCCCTTGTAAAGGATCGCCAAGGACAATTACAAGCCTCAAAAGAAATGTTTCCCTCTGCTTTCTTCTGAAGCATAAGTGAATAGTGTCGGGGTTTAAGGCAAATATAAGGCTGGCCTAAAGGAATGAGGCTAAGCAATTCCTCAATTTCTTTCTGGGGAGAAATTTTGAAGCATCCCCAATCAATAGTTCTTGGCAGTGGAACTGGTGTTCGCAAACAATTTTTATTTTCCCACTCCCAAGTTAAAAAGGAATCAACTTTCGGTGTAATTAGTATCTGTCCAGTGCCAAAATCAATATCATTTCTACACAAATTCAAAATTTCAGAACGACGCAAACCACAAAGAGCCAATGTCATTATTGCTCTCCATCTTCCATCCGAGATTTCGAAAATGTGCAATAGCTCTCTCGGCTTAAAAATTACAAGGGGCCTTGGAGGTATTTGCTTAACCTGAAAACTCATGAACGTATTACTTTTAAGATACCTGTGTTGAACTAACCATGAAAAAAAAGAAGACAGATTCCTTTTGTAAATTTCAGCAGTCCTTGCAGAAGTTTTCTCAGTCAATGTATAAATATATTCTTGGAGGGGCAATTCATTCTTAGAAGGTAATTGGCAATCACCCAATATTGACAAAAAATGTTTGAACGCTCTTTTTTTAATCGCGATTGAGTTAGCAGCAAGCTTTTGTGTAGAAATATATTCTTGAAATAGCATGGAAATCAATTTACCCATAAAAACATTTTATAATAGAAACTTAAGAATGACAAGATGTTACAAGTCGTTTTCCACTATCTGTTTCAGTGAAATTGCATTTATCAACAAAATCTACCTCTTGATTTATGCGCCGTTTTAACATAACATAACCTTCCAGTTTTTAGCCGAAATTTATTAAATGTGATTAACAAGATAGTCCTGCTATCTGTTCTTAATATTACTTATAATTCGAAAGGATACTACAAAGATGGCAAAAGCGGATTCGACAAACTCACCGCAGGCGGATATCGGCCTCATCGGTCTGGCGGTAATGGGTGAGAACTTAATCCTGAATATGGAAAGCAAGGGCTTTACAGTGGCGTGCTTTAATCGTACGGTATCTAAAGTGGACAACTTTATTAACGGCCGTGCAAAGGGCAAGAATATCATCGGCTGTCATTCTGTCGAAGAGCTTACTAACAACTTAACAAAACCACGCAAGATCATGTTTTTGGTCAAAGCTGGCGCGGCGGTCGATTCATTTATTGATATGGTTCTGCCCCACCTTGAAGATGGTGACATTATCATCGACGGCGGTAATTCGCACTTTCCCGATACTATCCGACGAACAGAGTACGTTGAGAGTAAGGGCAAACTCTATATCGGCACCGGCGTCTCGGGCGGCGAAGAAGGCGCACTGTTAGGCCCATCAATTATGCCGGGAGGTTCACCAGGAGCATGGGAGCATGTTAGCCCTATTTTTCAGGCGGTCTGCGCACAGACCGAAGACGGCGAACCCTGCTGCGAATGGGTTGGCGAGAATGGTGCCGGGCATTTCGTAAAAATGGTACACAACGGTATAGAGTACGGCGATATGCAAATGATATGCGAGACCTACCAGATGATGAAAGAGGGCCTCGGATTGACCAATCAGGAAATGCACGAGTCTTTTACCGAGTGGAATGAGGGTGAATTAGACTCATATCTTATCGAAATCACGCGGGATATTCTTGGCTATAAGGACGAAGACGGCAATGAGGTTATCGACCTTATCCTCGACACAGCCGGCCAGAAGGGGACAGGAAAATGGACCGCCATCGAAGCGTTGAATCTCGGTCAGCCCCTTACGCTCATCGGTGAGGCTGTCTTTGCCCGCTGTTTGTCGGCGCTGAAAGATGAGCGAGTTGCGGCCTCCAAAGTTCTCTCAGGTCCGAAGCAGAAATTCAGCGGCGATAAAAAGGCCTTCATCGGCGACTTGCGCCAGGCCCTCTACGCTGCGAAAATCGTTAGTTATGCCCAGGGCTACCAGCTTATGCGCGCCGCGGCGGCAGAATATAACTGGAACCTAAACTACGGCGGCATCGCCCTGATGTGGCGAGGCGGCTGCATAATCCGTTCGGTCTTCTTAGGTAAAATCAAAGAAGCCTTCGATAAGAATCCCGATTTGACCAACCTGCTGCTGGACCCGTTCTTTAAGGATGCCGTCGAAAAAGCACAGCCCGCCTGGCGAAACGTGGTCACCGCAGCGGTGCAGATGGGTATTCCGATACCGGCTACGAGTTCAGCCCTGGCCTTTTATGATGGTTACCGTCATGAGAGACTGCCGGCTAATCTTTTACAGGCCCAGCGTGATTATTTTGGAGCTCATACCTATGAACGTGTTGATAAACCGCGAGGTGAGTTTTTCCACACTAACTGGACGGGACGAGGAGGAGAAACCGCAGCTTCAACATATACCGTATAAGTCAATAACTCAATGGAATACGGCTTTTATCTTCGTTGGTTTAGCCCCGGCTTAGGTCTAAGAGGCTATCTAAGTAGCAGAGTCTGTTGCTAAGCCGGCTGTTTTTTTTCTGAAGCAACTGAAATCTCCTGTTTTAAATGTTCCCTCCCCCAATTCCATCGTGATGATTTGTGACGGCAGCAAAGCCAAGAAATGGCTGCCCTTGGCAGCTTTGAAATCCCAGAAATAATAACAATCCAAGCCATCACCTTCAATTTGCCCTTTGCTATAATGCAAGGGGGCACATTGCCTAAGAAGGTTCTGAGGATTTTTCCTGCCGGAAAAGGTCGTTTTGATTCTTCTCTTCTGCTCAATACCCTGAATAAAAATGTCGTGGTCGCTATGCACAGAAATTACCCCTCAAAAAGGCCACCGAAGACACGGAAAGTCCATTTTTCCGTGCCCTCGGCATGCTCCGCACCTATATTTCCAAATATCATCTATCTATAGAACACCATTGGCACTCAAACATGCATTCTTTATAAATCTACCTTGACTATTATTAAGGCGTTTCTCGCAAAGTAAATGTTGATTAAAAAATGGAGAATTTTATTTATTTTTTTCCGAGGGATTAAACATTGGTACAAAGCTCACTTTCGGCGAGAGAATAAAATCCCCCGCCTATACTCAATGTTGACCTTGCTGAGGGATTAGGGTATTATTTCAGATAATGCCAAATTGGCCGGAATTATGAAGATAATCGGTTAATACGAAGGGAATATACTATGTACAAAATCTTTATGCTAATCGCTATACCGGCGGTAATAATCGGATGGGTAGCATACTGGTTATGGGATCGGAAGATGGCTGAGGAAGAGAAAAAACAGCCCAAAAAAGTTTCACAGCGTCTTACAAAAACCAAGACAGAAATCTCCGATTGGGCACAGAAAATGGCAAATTTTAAAAAACCTGATATTAAGAGACCACCAAACCAATATGAACAAAACAAACAAGAGTAGTTAATATTCAGGAACCATTAAAAGATACGAGGATAACCAATGGCCAAGCAATTTCTAGCAGAAGATTTCCTGTTGCAAACCGAAACCGCCAGGCATCTCTATCACGAATACGCAGAGAAGATGCCTGTCTATGACTATCACAGTCACCTGCCGGCCTACCAAATCGCCTCCGACCATCGTTTTGAAAACCTCACGCAGGCCTGGCTCTACGGCGACCATTACAAATGGCGGGCAATGAGGACCAATGGAATCGGGGAAAAATATATCACCGGCAACGCATCTGATTATGAAAAGTTTGAAAAATGGGCCCAAACCGTCCCATACTGTATTCGGAATCCACTATATCACTGGACTGCTCTGGAGTTGAAAAACACCTTCGGCATAAAAGACAGGCTATTAGGCCCGGAGACCGCCAAGGAGATATATGAGACGTGCAGCGAGATGTTAAGAACGCCAGAATTCAGTGTGCGTAACATAATGCGTAAAGCCAATGTCAAGTTAGTTTGCACAACCGAAGGGCCTCTCGATTCATTGGAGCATCATAAGAAACTCAGGGGTGTCCGTTTTGACATCAAAGTCCACACAGCCTTTCGGCCGGACAAGGCAATGGCCGTAGAGGACATTACAGCCATGAACGTATTTATCGACAAGCTTGAAGAAGTGTGTAATATGGAAATAACCAATTTTCATTCATATATTAAAGCAATCTGGAAACGCCACGCTTATTTCCATGAAAACGGATGTCGGCTTTCGGACCACGGCTTAGATACTGTTTATGCCGAGGATTACACTGAAAAAGAAATCGACAATATCTTTTCCAGGATACGGACGGGCAAAGATTTAGATTTATCGCAGTGTCTCAAATTCAAATCAGCGATGATGGTTGAATTAGCTCTGATGGACTACGAGTCCGGTTGGGTACAGCAGCTTCACTTAGGGGCACTTAGAAACAACAGTACGCGAATGTTCAACACCTTAGGCCGGGACATAGGATGTGATTCTATGGGTGATTTGGAGATTGCCCGGCCGCTTTCAAAATTCCTCGATCGGCTGGACAAGGGCAACAAACTGCCCAAAACGATTCTCTACAACCTCAATCCTAAAGATAATGCATTGTGTGCGACTATGGTCGGCAATTTTCAGGACGGCTCGGTACCGGGAAAAATTCAATACGGCTCAGCGTGGTGGTTCCTCGACCAAAAGGATGGAATGACCGAGCAAATGAACGTGCTCTCGAATATGGGCCTGCTGAGCCGATTCGTCGGCATGTTGACCGATTCGCGAAGTTTCCTGTCCTTTCCAAGACACGAATATTTCCGTAGAATACTATGCAATATTCTCGGCAACGACGTCGAAACAGGCCTGCTGCCAGATGATTTGGAACTTCTTGGAAAAATAGTCGAGGATATCTGCTTCAATAACGCTAAAAACTATTTTCCGATGGAACTGGATTAAACTGTTGACAATTAGCTCTTGATAGTTTTTAATTCTTCGTTCTAATCTACTGAACATATATATAAATATGACATGGGTCGGTGCCCGAGAGGCTAAAGGGGACGGGCTGTAAACCCGTTAGCGTAAGCTTACGCTGGTTCGAATCCAGCCCGGCCCACTGGCCTGCAATTCGCATAGAGTTGCAGGCCGATGTTTTTTTGTTGCAACCTCTTGTTTTCATCGGATGTTATATCAATGTCGCTTTCGCTTTCATTCAACTCGGTGCAAGGTGAATCTGCTCCAGTATGCACCGGATCATGCACCTCTTTTTCTGCCGCATTCAGGATAGTCATTTTCGCCGCTTCTTTCATGTCAGCTTCGGTGATTTGTGCATAATGCATCATTGCAACTTCTGGACTGTTCCCAATCCACTCACACACAGCCTTAATGTTTCCCCTGGTCAACTTGAACAGTTCTGTTTCACGACTGCTGCGAAGATTCTGAAATGTTTTAGGCCATATCTCAAGACCTGCCCGCTTGATGATTTTATTCATCTGTGTCCGAAGATTGACAGCTTTGTCCCTGTAACGTGTTATACAATAAACATCTCCGGCTTTAGCTTCGTCGAATACATCCTGAAACAGTGGTTTCAGTTCCGGGAACATCGGCACAATACGAATGCCGCCGTTGGCGTGATGTTCGGTTTTGCTGGCATGTACGGTAAATCTGTCATCTGCAAAGTCAATGTCGTCCCATTGCAAGCGTAGGACTTCACTGGGGCATCGCAGGCCCCCGTAACGGGCCAAACCGAAGATCAGCCGCCATATTGTGCATCTGGACAAGCCTCAAGGACTTTCTGGGCCATCTCAGGCGTTATAAAAAAGAAGCGGGTCTCATTAGGCCGGATAGTAACGGGTTGCCCCTTAAAAGGATTCTCAGTAATCAACCGCTTATCTATTGCAGCATTGAAAAACTGTCGGCTTATAGAGATATGCTTGCGTGCGGTGTTTTCTGACAGCCCCACTGTACCCAACAGGTATCCTTTGAACATTTTGGCATCATAGACGCTAATTTCATCCAGCTTTTCTGTCTTGAAGAAAGCCGACAATCGACGTGCAACATTTTCCAGTTTGCGTATAGTATCTGCTTTTGTTGTCTTGTCATTTTCACGCATCGAAATATAATTCTCTGTCCATTGTTTGGCAGTATAGCGTTCTTTACCAATGCGGGGATCGGCAAGTTCCAGCTTTTCCAGTCTATCCCGCAGTGAATCAGGAATGCCAGAAAGCCATTTTTGAGTTGTGGATGCAATAACCGCCCCTGTCTTTTTGCTGGCAATCAAGTTTTCGATATTCGTCCGGGCAGTGCCGGCTTCTTTTCTCGACACACGTCCTAAAGCAATTTTAGGACGATTGTAATTCTCACCCGGCGAAAGCTGAACATAAAATCGAATACCCGATGCTGTCTTCTGTTTTCCAATACATGCCATTATTTTCGCCTCGCTTTCTTCTTAAGCTCATAGCCAAAATATGTCAACAATTTATCAGCGGTTTCTGCCATACATGAGCCGTTTCGCTCCATAATTCGATGCATTGCTGTTTCATCTATCCCGGTCGCTATGCAGATTTGTCGCCGGGATTCCGGGCTTTTCTCAACCTCACATCGAATTATTTCCATAATGTGCATAATTAGCATTTTACCCGCACCTTGACGTATGTCAAGTTTTATTATTAATTTTTTTGTATATTTGCCAATGGTCGTCTTGATTCTTTTAACTTTTAACCTGTATAAGCTGTATATCCTGTATATTCTCCGGGCGGAGGTTCTATTGGTTATACAGGATAAGCAGGTTCTACACACTCCAAACATATTTACCTCCGTGTTCTCTTGATTTAACTTTCTTGATTCCAATATCCTTAGCAATCTTTTGGACATAGACCCAAGAAAAGTTCTTTTCCTCGGCTTCGGCCTGCAATGTTTCCGCCAACTCTGGATTATCATTTATACGATTTCCCAACCACGTTTCGATCTGCTTATGCACGGGATTTTGAAGACCGCCGGATTCACTGCTGCTGTCATCGCTGAAATAGTCGAACACACGGATTGATTCATCTTTGAACCAGTTAGTAATCTTTGCCGCCTCATTCATAGTTTCAGGGGTTATATAATGAGCTTTTTCACTGTCGGACAGCCATGTTTCAGCGTTTTTTAGTTCATGCAGCACAAGAGCGATTCGTGCCAGATACCCCGGCAGTTTACCCAATGCTTCAGCAGTAACGTCCTTAGCTGTATCAATCTCAATCGCCAATATATTGCAATAATTACGAATGATGTTTTGTGCATCGCTGCTCAATCTTACAAGTTGGTTTTCCGGCTCATTCTCACTCATTAAATTCAGCAATCTTTCGTAAATCATTTGAACTTGCTGGATAACACCGCCATCTATCGCCGCATCCGTCCAGCCTCGCACACGAACATCAGGGAATACATATAGAAACCGCTGGGCCAGTCCATTATCCAGATGTTCGCCCCTGAGTTTCCTCCGAAGAATACCCGGCTGGATACCGCCAACAATGCTTAGATTTGGATTCTCGATATATAAAAACTGTTCATCCGTCTTCCGGTCAACACGGACAGCTTTACCGCTCCAGATAGATAAGAAGTGCGCTTCATCCGAGCCGCTTTTCTTGTATTGATTGAATGAACCAATCCATCCGGCCAATTCATCCCGATACAAAAGCAATCCCTGAGGATTTTCCTTCAAGCGCAGGCATAACGCCTCGGTCGTGGTATCACTGATAACAGTCCTTTTGCAGACAGGTTTAATCAATTGTGGGTCGTCCTTTTTTTGGGCAGCTTTTTCGTTCTCATAGGTTTTGAGTTCTGCTTCAAATGCCTCAATCTTTCTTTTCTCGATGGATTTCAGCGGTTCTATTATTGTGTCAATCGCCGGTGTCTTTCCGCTCGACGGCCTGCCAATAATCGCCGCCCAAATAATGGACGGTTCATACCATCCCCGCTTAATCTGTACCTTACGACTGGCTCCGATCAATCCCGCACATACAGCCAAATACGCCGCCGCCGGGAATGATATATCAACATTGACCGATTCAGCAATGTTACGGATAAGTGTCTGGCCCGGTTCCGGGATACAATCTACCGGGAACGGCTGATGTGGTTTAACCGTAGAATCCGTAGATTCTGTAAAAGCAAACGATTCCGGCAAACCTTCCGGGGCATCTGTCAGTAATAGATTAAACTGCTCAACAGTGCCGCCGTTAGCAAACCAGTAAGATGCGTCTCCTTTATCCGGCAGGCCCGGCAATTCCACAATCCGGCAATCTGTAGCAATGTCTTTGAGGCCTTCATAAATTGTCGCAGTGTGTTTTCGCCCGGGACCATCATTGTCGGGTAGGATAAAGACGGCTTTGTTCGTAAAAAATGGGTTATACTCCGATTTCCATTTCTTGCCGTTTTTACCCGCCCCATCATAATTGCACGTTGCGGTATATCCGTGCTGTGCCAGTAAATCACAATCTTTTTCTCCCTCGCAAACAAAGACAACTGGGGATTTAATCACATCTGGTAGGCGATACAACACACACCGCACACCGTTCAGCTTATACGCCCAACCACCTGCACCATCCGGAACACGGCAAAGAAAGTCTTTCGGCTCATAACGGACTTTCTGAAATAATAGGTTCCCGGACTCATCCGTGTAATTATAGTGTGCAACTTCACGACGTTGGCTCGATGGTGACTTTGGGCCGAATAAATCCTTTTTACCAAGCTCAATCCCTGCACAAACAGCATCGACACTACATTCAGCAAAGCAATGAAGTAATACCCGTCCGTCATCACCAATACTGATAGATAAGCTGTTACGGTTGTCATCGTGTGCCGGGCATTGAGCCGAATACCCGCTTCCGGTCTGCTTTACTCTTTCCAGGCGGTCAAGTACGGACTGTAGTTGTGGATTCATCACTGTCATTATTTCACCCCCTTCGCCGACTGGATGAATGCATCGAGGTCAGCGATGTCAAAACGAACAGCCCGGTCGATCCGCACCGATGGGATTCTGCCGTCCTTCTCAAGCTGCCACAATTTCCGTTCGCAAATTCCAAGATACTGTGCCGCCTGACGACATTGAATCAGCCTTTGACAAAGATTCTTAGTCATCATTAAGTCCCCCGGAAGTTTTTACGTCATAATCTTGCCGAAGCACTACTCCAAAAAGCAGCCAGTTCATTCTGCGTTGAGGTTGTTTAAGAGGATTTTGGAGGTGATATAAAAGTAAGCCGAGTTGTTCCCGAAGGTTTTCACTTGACTGTGTGACATACCCTTTGGTATTATTTATTGTGTTAACATTGCCGCACCTTGGGGTCGTGGGTAGGAACACGACCCCTGCTTTTTTGTCTAACATCTTTCCTGCTCCTTCCTGGTTTGGAACTCGGCCAAATTGCAACCGGATTCAATAAATAACTCGATATCCGCAATTCTCCAACGTCGAGAGCCTCCAATTTTCACACTTTTCGGCAAGAGGCAAAGGCTGGTATAGCGGTCAATGCTGCGCTTCGAGACGCATAGCAGGGTCGCCAACACTTTGGCGTCAATCAGCCCGTGTTTTGAGAGCAACAGCTTCTCAAGTACCTTCGGATCAAACTCTCCAATTTTCGACATGACACTTCCTTTCTAATAGAGCTTGTCATTCGCGGCACATGACATTCACATGCCTGGCAGCCTCTATTTGCGACATGTCGTCGTGGGACTGAGAATTGGGCGTGTTATTGATTCAGAAGATGGTCAGATTTGGGTATGGTTGGCATTAAGCACTTGCTATTCCGGTGGTTATGTTTGGAAAGAAATGGCAAGATTTTATGTGAAATGGCTAAGTTTTAGGGGTTGCAGGATAGCGACATGTCGCTCGAAGATTCGCCGTGTTGCTTTGGGCGTTCATCAGACAGCGCAAACTCTACTCGGAAACGTTGGTCCTTTTTGACGTATCTGATTGGTGGTTCCTGTGGGCCGAAGTAGTCTTTGAGTCTCCTATTGATTCGGTCTTTGCACTTCATAAATGCTTGGATGTGCCCGTGTGGTTGCTTCCTGTTGGCTTTCTGGCTTGTGATGAAGTCCACGTACCCATCATGGTACAACTCTGCAAAAAGACGAAAAATCTCCCAGTTTTTATCCGGCAAGCATTTCTTTTTGTCTTTGAAGCCAAGCTCGATGTAACTCACCCTCTCATGGTTCTTTTTGCCCGCCGTGTACCGTACTGTATCCTCGCCAATAAAGGCTATGGACAGTTCTCGCCAATTCTGGATATTGGCTTTCGCCATAGTCAGCTCAATTTTCTCTGTTTCTTCTGTCAGTTTTTTGACAGGTGGAATCTTCTGTTCTTCCCCAGCCTTCTTTTCCTGTTCTGCTTGTATTCGTATTTCTAAATCCTTTATTAATGCCTTTTCGTCATTCTTATAAACTACGTTTGACATCAAGTCTACCTTTTCTTTTAAGGGCGTTAGAGAATGAAAAAAAAGATAATAAAAGTAACTGAATCCTGCAGAATTGTTCGATATTGAGTCTTCAACCAACTTTATGAGGCGCTTGCGAAATCTTTCAAAATCCTTGAATAAATCAATTTGGTCTTGGGCACTGATGCTGTCTTCAAAAGACTCAGACAGTTTTCTAATCCAATGTAAAGCTTCATTACACTCTATTACAAAGTTCGCACTAAGCTCTCTTTTTTGACGGGGAGAGCATCGATTGTCACGAGCATAGACAGCAGTGGAATAGCCCAGCCAGCACAAGGTAAGTAAACGTTTGATGTCGGGATCCAACTGATTCGGTACAATATCTAACTCTGGAAGAATCGCCGGTAGCCCTATTATGTCTTCTCCAGGCTTCTTGTCAGCATCAGTGATTTGCTTATTTGGTTGAATATCTGTCACAACAACCTCTGCTTGGTTTGAAGCATATTTGCTCGGTTCAATCATACAGTTTAAGCCTTAATTATTGCCTATATCATGACCATAAGAAAAAAGCAGCCGAGAACAGGGAACTCGATTTTGAGGCCTTCTACAACAGGAAATGCCAATATGAGCAGGATTTCACCAATCAAGAGATGGTTGTACTTATTCTCTAATATCTTTTCCAAATTTATCAACTTCATTTCTTGGGTAACCTCGGTTCTTATCCTTCATGGAATATCAAAGATTTCTTGAGATTGAGTTATTTTGAGAACTTGTCATATATAATATGGTTCAGATTTTGCGGTCCCACGTGGTTACGCCATTCGCAAAGGAAATGGCCAGTCCCCAAATGATGTACCTGTTTTTATGAAAGGGAATTTCAAGCATTTTAATTACGAACAACGATTAAAAGAGATACTTAATTTGCAGCCCAAGCACGTTAAGGTCACTGTTAATGCTTGATGAACTTTCTTGCCGCATATAATAAATTTTGCTAAACCAGTTTTCTGACAATTTGAGTGATAATCCGGCAGAAAACCTGTGCTTTGTGATTTTGTCATCTAGTGTATCATAGAACAACTCATAGGATGCATAGGGTTTTATCGTATATGACTTGAATATTTCTCGGCGCGGGTGAAGTTCGAACGGCGGGCTCAGAGTAAACTTATTCCGAAACGTGCCAAAGTCATCTATCCTCTGTCCGCTATCATACTCAAATCTCAGTCTATTACTGAGCTCCCTACCGAACAGTTTACCGTAGAACGTGAAATTGATGTGCCCTCTGTCTGTATGGTTCCAGTCTCCATTGTCAGTCTTTTTCTCTATCGACCTATAGTTGATTCCAAAGTCTATCCAATCAGCGAGATTGTGGTAAACGACTCCAAAATCTGAGTGGTGACGAACCACAGTCCCTGCATCATCTCCCATTCGAAGTTGCTCTTCAACTGTAAATGTCCATTTTTCACTTAATTCGAATGCGGTATTTGCCGAGTTCCACCATTGAAAATCGTCGGAACCAAAGCACATATCGTCGGTTAAAACTACAACGGATAGCACCAGAATGATTAACTTTAGAGGGGTTATCTTCATTCTTATTTCTGAGTTAAAGAAACACTAATAATATAACAATCCTTCTTTTCCTGCTTTGTTCCTGGTTGATTTCAATACTTTGTCTTGCTGTGTAAATTTATTTGCATTAACAATTCTGATAGATTTTTTTATTCTGTAACATAAGCTCTTTGGTAAAGTCGCTATTAGTTCAAAATAATATTTCTTTTCCCAGGTTTATAGCAATCTTTCAGCAAGGTCCTTTTCCAAGTTAGTTAACGTTTTGATAAGACAGCGATCCAAGGCGCTTACCAGAATTCCAGGACTTTTGGATTCAATGGCAACAGAAATATTGTAGGTCTTTCCAAAGACAATAACCGGTTCTTTCCCAGTTTTCATTTCCAACAGAAAAACACGTATTTCCATTACTGCTGCTGGTGACAATTTATCGCTGAAGTCACCGTAAAACGCGGTTATGTTACCTTCAATGATATGAGTCGGATCAATCTGGCTTCCCGGATCTAACACTCTCTTACAAAGACCGGACTCAGACAACCAGGCACGCGCCTTTTCTGTTATCATAGCAGATGGTGATACCAGTAGCTCATTGTAAAAATCGGACTCATATTCAAACTCACCTATACGGTAAACGAGCCCTTTGCCACTAAATGCAGAATCGATTGTAAAATGACGAACCTCTAAAATACTATCTTTTTCGTCTTGGATCGATTTCGTCTCACGTCTTGTACTTAAGACGTAGTACTTTTTATTGTAAGCCTGCCGGCTACCACAGCCTGAAAGCATAACCAGCCATACATATATACTTACACAGAAACACGAGAAAATTCTTCTGGTCATTTTATTGCCTCCGATTGTGATGGTGGTTTACTAAATAATAGATCCGATGGATGCTGTTTGAGATTATTAGTCAAGGCTTTGAGATTATCCGAAATCTCCTTGAAATTGGCTAAAATCATCTCAATTTGTGGCCTTTCAGTCGAGATAAGCTTATCTATCCTAACTAATGTTTTATTAAGTCGGGCAATCATCTCAGGCAGATTGCTTGGTCCTGAAACCGGCTCTGGGCTCGCAAGCAATAGCTGAAGGTTTTTATTTGTCTGACGGACCTCAGTAATTAAGTTTTGAAGCTTACTACTTAACGCAGGGACATTGGCATCTGTAATGGCGTGATCCACTGAAACAAGGGCTTGCTCAGCAGCTTCACCGATCTTCTCTGTGTCGAGCTTTTCGACTTTCATTCGTGCTAGAGTCAATAATTCTCTTGCTTCCTTTCCGATGTCCCCAATCCTGGCATCAGTAACCGCATTTTCTAATGAATTCAAAATATTCTCAACAGAAGCTACCAACTTCTCTATATCTATTTCCTGCAACTTAAAAAGCACCTGATCAACAGAATCCTTCAAAGTGGTAAGTGTGCTTGGGGCTGAAGGTATATACATATATTTTGGTTCCCAAGCGATTTCGAGCAAGGGACTCCTATTAGGATCAACAAAGCTTCCCTGTAAGTAGGCTTGGCCGGTCAATAGATTGGATGCCAATTGTAAGCGTAAGCCTCTGGTGACCATCTGATTTAGCCTATCCACTCTTTGCTCATAAGAGAATTCCTGCAAGTCCTCTTGCGGTACTGAACACAATACCATGACATAACTTTCGTATTTAGATACAGTTGAAGACTGCTCCGACACTTCATATTTGTCACGAAGGAATGCGATCTTCTCCACTCGGCCGATGCGGATCCCTTTGAATTCCACATGTGAACCTATGCTTAGACCACTGATGGAATCATCAAAGTAGGTCTCAAAGTATATCTTCTCCTGATTAAAGAGCCCGGAACCGAAAACAACTACAGCTCCTAATATCAACAAAGCCGCTAAGATGACAAACAGGCCTATTTTGAAATAACTTGGTTTCATACTCATCTGAATAGCCCATCCAATATTATTTTCACTCAAACAATACAAATATCACTTGTAAAATGACTATGCTGATACGTCCATCTTGGCCTGCCGATTAAAAAACTGACGGACCCATGAATTGTCACTTTTTTTCTGTAGTTCCTCCGGCTTTCCGGTGGCAATAATTGTCTTGGTGATTTTGTCGAGCATAATAACTCGATCAGCCACAGCGAAAATACTTGGTAGTTCATGCGTTACAATAATAAAGGTGATTTTTAAGCTCCGTGAAAGCTCTAAAATCAATTCATCTAATTGTGCTGAGGTGATAGGATCAAGACCAGCACCCGGCTCATCGAGAAACAGTATCTTCGGATCCAGGGCCATCGCTCTGGCAATAGCCGCCCTCTTTTTCATACCGCCGCTCAGCTCAGAAGGCATCTTGTAGGCAGAGTCTCCTAAGCCAACTACAGTCAATTTCATTCGTGCAATCGCCTCCATTGCATCGCGTGGAAGATTTGTAAATTCTTCAAGGACAAGGCAGATATTATCCATCAAATTCAATGACCCAAACAGTGCTCCGTTTTGATACATCACACCTATTTTACTTAGAATCTTAAGAAGTTCAGGCCCTTCAGCCGTTACGATATCCATATCATCGATCAGGACTTTCCCTTTTACAGGTTTAACAAGACTAATCATGTTTTTGAGCAGCGTACTCTTGCCACAGCCAGAACCGCCAAGAATGATAAAGACCTCGCCCTGTTGAACTTCAAAGTTTATATCTCTCATTACAACGAAATCACCATAGGCAATGGTAACATCTTCGACTCGAATTATAGGTTTTGTATTACTATCCATTTTGCCCTAAATTCCCACAATGTAATAGACAACCGCAAAAACTCCATCTGCAACCACTATTGCTACCAGGCTGCTAACAACAGCACGCGTGGCCGATTCACCAACAGCACTGGCACCGGTTCCAGTTTGAAGACCACGTAAGCATCCGATGCCGGCGATCAATGCACCAAAAACAAAAGTTTTAACAAGACCGCTAAATAAATCTGTTAGGGTAGCTGCCTGCTGAATCTGGTTCAGAAAAGTAATTGGAGCGAATCCTAAGGAAATCATTACTAATCCACATCCAATTAAGCCAAACAAGTTATTGAACATCGTTAAAAGTGGCATAACAAAAACTGCAGCCAACACTCTTGGAATCACTAAGAACTGAACTCGGTCAAGGCCCATAGTGGTCAGGGCATCAATCTCCTCGTTAACTTTCATCGTCCCTATCTCGGCAGCAAAAGCAGAACCGCTGCGAGATGCCAAAACA
Organism: Planctomycetota bacterium; assembly: GCA_019456195.1. Lineage (GTDB taxonomy): Bacteria > Planctomycetota > Phycisphaerae > Sedimentisphaerales > Anaerobacaceae > NIOZ-UU13. The sequence goes on from VRUK01000024.1 coordinate 41,482, forward strand.
AAGGCCGTCAACAGCGGACCAAGCTCACGAAAAAGAGAGAGCACGACGAGATCAGCTACATATATTTCCGCACCAAAGGTCTTCATTGCCACTGCGGATTGAAACGCCAGAATCAGTCCAATCAGGAAACCAAATAAAGCAGTGATACCTATTGCGTCAGCGCCGGATTTCTCTGCAATTAAAAAAGTGTCTCTCCACCGTAGATTTCCAGGATGAATCAGTGTATTTAGAAGCTTTATAAATACCTCTCCTGTGAAGCTGACTTGTGACCGTAAATCCTGCAGTAATTTGACAGTAGCCTTGCCTACATTTTCAGCAAAATGCGTAAACGATACTCTTTTTCGTTCAGGTTTACTAATCTTCCCAGGATCAAAGAGTGTCATGAGCTGTTCAAACTCACTTCGTAAACCCTTGATTTGGATCTGGCTGTTGTTTAGCTCCTGCGTATGCTTTAGCTCCAATAGAAGAGCAATTCCAGCTCCATCACAATACTCCATGTCGCTTGCATCCACATCTAACATTTGTGGTTTAATCTCAGTTATTTTTCTAAGAGCCTGAGGCCAAAGGCGACCTGTAGTTTCCGCATCCAGTTTTCCCGTTATCACAAGCTTAAGTTTGCCTTTGTCGGATATCTTGTAATCTATAGAAGACATTTTTTTCTTTTCACAGTAAACTTTCCATATAATGCAAGTCTAAAATCAGTTACCGTTTGTTAAAGCCGTTGTAATACTGCTCTGAAACGTTCACAAGTTACGATCAGCTCGTTGCCATAAATTTTATATTCAGCGTTGATAATATAGTTGGTTTTATGAATGATCAGAGTTTTGCCGACAATCCGGTATCGCTCTTCAGTAATGGTCTTTGTGCCGCCAGGTTCATAACGTGTATTAATAACTTTTCCATCTGGTCTAAACTCGATTGTCATCCACTCGTACTCTGGCTTATCTTTCATAACTAAACTGACTACCTTCCATTTCGTGCCAGTCAGTGGTGTTGGCGCATTGTAATTGTGGCTTTGAGCCGCCTTTTTGTCCTTTTCGTTTCCTATTATGTAGCCCACACCCGCTCCAACCGCCGTGCCAATCAGCGTTGCTTCAGTGCTTCCCCCGATTGCCTGGCCGGCCAGAGCACCAATACCAGCTCCCAATGCAGTACCAGTCTGGGCGCTGCTCTGACAGCCAGATGAAGTAATCAGAAGAATAACTATAACTAATGAGACAATAATTTTCAGATACTCGCTTAATCTGTATTTCTTCTCTTGATTATCCATGTTAATACCTCCCTTGTTAAAAAAGTAATATTCTTAAATGGTTCAATTGGGTGGAAAAGTTTTTAATAATTGTCTTACAGCATATCTTGCTCTTGTTTCCTTCTCTTGTTCACTAACCGGTGCTAAAGCAATATTTGCATTGCAAATACCACGCCATACAGGCTTGAGAGATTTGACATCAATAACATCAACAACTAAGGATCCCTTGATAAAGTCATCGGGAATTCCAACTACACTCAACCATTCCTGGCCGGAAATCTGGGTACGCTCTGCCAGAATCTTGACGTTGTGTTGAGCAACAATATGATAATCAATTAAGTAATCAATTGTTCCGCTTTTAGAGACTTTGTACTTTTTGTTTTCCAATCCATCCTGGAGAGCTTCTCGGACTCTTTTTACAATAGACTCAGCTTCTGGTGGTAAACCTTCTTTTTCAGGATCCACTCTTAAAAAAGCACAAGTAGCAGTATTGGGAAATTTTGCTTTTGGATCATAGGTTGTACTAATGACGATATCTGATATTGTGCTTGGTAGTGTATGTTGATAGTTACTACAGCCATTAAACACAATATTTGTAACCATAATAAATAAAACAATATTTCTCTTCATTTTTCTTCTTCCATTGATAAATTTCTAAAACTTATTTCATCTTCTTCTGGAACGTCCGCTTCTACTACTGCTGGAACTCCCTGACCGCTGGTAACTTTGTGTTCGACTTGTGCCACGCTCGCGAGCACTATTCTGCCGCTCGAGGCTTGAAGTCGATGACTTACTGCCGGACCAGCCACTGCCCGTCTTCTGTTGCCAACCGCTGTCGGTCTTGCGATGGACATTGCCACTGCTGTCGGCAATAACGTTGTTGGCGCGTCCGGAGCTACGGGGATCAGCAGGACCACGAGGATCGGCCACGCCACGAGGATCACGTGCGCCCCTGGGATCGGCCACGCCGCGGGGGTCTGCTACCCCACGAGGATCACGCGCACCTCTGGGATCAGCTACACCGCGAGGATCAGCCCGGCCGCCAGGACCTGGCACGCCGCCTCGGCCCGCATAGACATTTCTGTTTATATTGACATTTATATTGCGCTGAGTGTGAAACCGGTCATCCCGACGGTGATCCCAGAATTCGTAGCGAGCGGCGGAACGAAGTAGCCGTCTAGCGGGGCTCACACGAACTGCCCAACCCCCGGTGTATGGATTGTATCGAACAGCGACGCCCCATGTCACCGGCCGTGGGTAGTAATGCACATGGTACCACCCAGGATACACGTAACCCGTACCGTAGACAACAACGCCCCCGTACCGGTAGCAGCCAATATATCCCGGGGTGTAGCCCACGTATACGACGGTTGGAGTGTAGCTATAGACACGCACGTACTTGACGTGATATATCGGACAGCTCGCAGGGATAGTGTAGATGGCCTGTGGGACAGCTACGCATACTGCCCAAGGTCCCGATGGGCTATCAGCAACAAACCATACTGCACCATGACAACAGTAGTACTTGCTACCATAGCGAATAACGGAGAAGGAGGTATTAGGAGAATAGTACATGTCGGTCCCTTCAATCTTCATGAATGTGGGGCTGCCATCATATACTACAACAACTTTGGCCTCGCTGCGCTTGATTGTGGCGGTCTGGGGGATATAAGTATCGAACATTGCTTCCTTTGCCTGCAGTGTACCAGCAACACTGGCCAATACATGCCCCTTGGTAGAATTTGGTGGGATTTGTGCGAATGTTGTAGGAAGCTTGTCGGACGCCACATATGACCAATGCCCATCCAGCTTTCTCGAGGCGAACCAGCGACCAGACAGCAGCGCAAAGTTAAGCTGAGTGCCGATATGCATGAACACATCGCTTTCAGTATTGCCAATATATAGAAGGTCTGTACCGCCTATCATTATGTACCTCGGTTCTCCATCGACTATGATCAGTTCCGTAGGTGTGGTAGAAACAATGATTTGCGGTATGCGCTTGTCAGCTGGCTCAGTGTCCTGTTGGCTGGGTTCTGGTATTTTTGCGGCTGCTATTACGACAGACACTGAGGGGCTTTGTTCTGAAAGCCAAGGACCTGCAATGTCCCTGGAGGTCAGCCAGATAGTACCACATTTAAGATAATACTTTTTCGTTTTCATATCTAACACGACGAAATATGGGGTGTTCATAACGCGCATTAGATCTGAATCTTCGACCTTGCCAAGCTGTGGAGCACCGTCAATCGTTACCAGTACCGCAGGCTTCTTGACGACGATAATCTCGGGAACCGACATCTTTAGATTCTGTGCGGCTTCTTTTTCCTTATCGACCAGTTCAAACATGGCCAGCAGGCGATCAAGAGAAATATTTAGATTCCACGTCGGGATTACCATTTTGAGCATAGCTTTAAGTTTCTCCACTTTGTCCGCTGACACATTTGGGAATTTGGCCTGTGGGACTTCGACGCTGAGAAGTGTCACTATCCTTGTGTCTCGATCTGTTGAAACGCGCGCGTCGATCCAGACCGCTCCAAATACAGGCTCGGTTTCACCCCTGGGAGTAACTGAAACAGCAGCTCTGGCGGTAACTCTATTACCACTAAACGACTCTAATTGTGGCTGATATATTACAATCTTGGCTTCGGGTGCTTCAATTTCGCGTGGCCAATCAAGCTCAGCGGCAGCCGTCAAACCAGCGACCCACAACATCACGACAAGTACAAACACATGTCTGGTCCATCTTGTCATTTTTTTGCTGGTTTCTGTTTTCATTTTTTGTCTCCTTTAAAGATTCGATTGTTATTAAAGATCATACTTTCGCACGGCAAAATGTCTGTGCCTTCGATACAGTATCAATTATTCTCCTTTTGTTATTTGCTCTCACTCTGGAGCCAATCGCTGGCATCTTCTTCATTATGGAAAGATTCCACAGACGCGTTCCTTCTGTCAGTTCCGAGAAACATTAAGATCTCATCCGTCCACTTCCTGTTGGTAACAACGGCGATTCTTTCAATATGGAGATCATATTCATACATAAACGTCAAATCACCCCAGTTGCCTTTCTTGCCCCAGCCGGAAAACTGTTCAGCGAGAATCAACAGGTTGACTTTTTGACTACCGTCAATCTCAGCTCGTGCCTTGTTTTCGACCTCCTTTAGGTCCTCGAATGCGAGAATCCCTTTTATGTGAATTACAAAAAGATTTTCCGATTTTCTTGTAAATGTAATACTCACAGGATATCTCCTTTCAATATCTAAGAACAGATGCCCGCACTGCAAAATGTCAGTGCGTTCAATATGGCTGTCAACGATTCTTCTTCCATTTATCTACGATGCAAACGACCACAATCCGGTACACAAGGGCCAAAACAAATATTGTAAGAACTAGCTGCACTATTCGCCAAGCGAGGTGGTTGGTCCATTTTTGAGCTGCAAAAGAACTGCCGGCTAAATCATCCGACGTAATAAATTCACGAAACTCAGCCATAAGGGTTCTAAGATCATTAGCAGTCACGGCCACAGCTTCGGCTGTATCACGATAATCATTGATGTTGAAAGAGGCTTTTGAATTTGGATCTTTTCTGGCGGGCTTCATTCTGCTAAATTCCTTGAGCGCCAGGTTTGTAGCCTCTGCTGCTTTGTCCCACGCAGTTGCTGCTTCATTAACGCTGTTGGCAGTTCGTCCAAACGAATCGGCAACTTCATCAGCTTTTGTTATACTCCGCTCGACAATAGCTGCAGTTTTCTCGGCTTTATCAAGTGTTGTTTGCAGATTTTTTTGCCTGGAATCAATCTCTTCTATTAGTATCGAAGTCTGCTCTCGCAGTTGCTTAGGTAATTTTTCGGTAGAGTCTGCAATTCGAGCACTGCTCTGGGAAAACTCAGATAGACTGGCCAGAAATGATTTGGCCATTTCAGTCTCTTCCAAGTCGTACAGTAATAATAATAATTGCCAGCGAGCAGATTCCGGAAATGCTTCAACTACATCCGAAAAGTCTCTTGCCTTGTCAGTGAACCTGTGAATAGCTGTCGCAGTCCGGTCCACGCCTCCCATGGCCTTAAAAGGTGCCATTGGTATATCTATTACACTTGTGAGATAGCTTGTTTCACCTTCTTTAATTTCCGTTGCATAAACCACCATATTAGAGAAGGTTCCCCGAATTGGATTGGCTCGAGCAAAAGTGTGTATATACTCGCGCGTATCTCTAAAGACGGCCTCACTCAAGAATTTCTTGCCGATCTGTTCGATTTCTAACTCTATCTGTTTAGTACTCTTAATGGCCTTATCCTGATGATCACCGAATAACCTACTACCTTCACCAGTCTCAAAATATTGTGTCATGCGTACGCAAAGAGACCAAGTATCGATAAGTGAGACAATAGGATCTTCCTGGTCAAGCATACTGTGGAGCGCACTGACTATGCGTGCCATCCCAAGTAAAGTCGTCTTCTGCATCCTGGCAGTAGGTGAAAGTGTGTACAGTTCAGCTGCAATCTCTTTTGATCTAGTTAGGGACAACTCCCCAAATTTGTCCAGAGTCTGGCGCAGTTCCTCCTTTGAGGCCCGACCGGTTGTTGGTGCAGCACCGCCACCCATCGTACGCACCTGCTGTTGGGCACAGCCGCTCATAAATAGCATCAAAACCACCAGCATCATGGCTATGAGGAGAGATAGCCTTAGTACGGCGTTCCTGTATAGTTGTTCTCTATAGTTCTCGATCATTCTTCCAGTATTCCGGCAACTCCATTGTGTCCTTCGTAACTCGACTCTGGACCTTGTCTGCGTACTCTGAGAGGCAAGTCTCTTTCCTTGACAAGTCTATATCCCCTCTGGTCCATGCAGTCCTTTTCAAATTTCAGGTCGTAGACACCCAGATTATAACTCTTATCAGAGTACTTCTGCATTTCAGAACGACATTCCAGAAGATCCCTTCTACATTCTTTAAAAGTCTTTCCTTCCTGGTACCAATACGATGTGCAGCCTGCAAAACAACACATCAAAGTTAATAGTGTAATTGATAAGAATTTTTTCATTTATCAATCCTTTCAAAACATGTTCTATGCTCACGTTTCCATCAAAAAAGAGTGGATTCTAATCTTTCGAATTAGTATTCGCGGGCCTCTCTTAGCAAACCAAAAACTTAAATCTGTAAACTCATTCTGCCACCAATAGCAAACATATTTGATACTAACCTCAGAGACCAGGTTTCACATTTCCAATAAGGCTGCCTCTGAATGTAGGCTTTAGCAGGGTAATAGTCCCGGACCTACCTGCAACTAAGATTTCATCACCACTCAGGTGAGGCAGAAAATCACCCACTGTCACTGCATAAAGCGGCCTAGTGTCCTGCCAGATAACCTGACCCTGCCAAGTTTCCCCGATTCGTTGTAACAGGTAAACCGAACCTGTGCTGTCTACGCCAAGGATTTCAAGGCCCGGGCTCTGCAGCAAGACATCACCGATAGCGATGTCCCACATGTTGCGAGGGTGCTCTGTGGCATTGCCGATCAAGAGAATCTGCAGGTCATGGACTCCATCTTTGTTCTGGCGAGATATCATGATGCGGTTGTTGAAGCGCGTTCCATATACAATTTCATCGCCCGGACTCCAGGGATCAACATCAGCGATCTTTGTCACCCAGCCAGCATTTACAGGATTGTCCCACACAGTACGTATTGGCCAATCACCTTCGTTCACATCCACAGGTGCAACTATCTCGTAGGTCGGTCCCATCTCTGTAGTAATAACAATCTCTGGGCCTGTATGTTCCCAATTGAAATCGCCAGCAGCTGAATCCATGCCAACTTCCATCCAACTCTCCCATCCGTAGATGCCTTTCTTTTCCCAGGTGCCGGCAACTTCGCTGAAGAGCATCCCGATACTGGAATCCATTGCACTCTCATAGATGTAAAATACCTCGTCACCGGGTCGGTAGGGATCGTAGTCTCCCACTCGCGCCCCCCAGCCGTTCCCTGTCATTTCACTGTTATCAGCCAAAACTTCGTGTGACCATCCGGCGTTCGGATCATGAAATACTACCGTAACCACCGAGGGATGCCTGTTGAAGATGACAACTTCGCCCCCGGGATAACCGGAGTGAATGTCGCCAATGCCGATCGTAGGGCGAGTCGAGATAGCCTCCACAGGCACTCTTCCCTCGTAACGTATCGAAGCTTCCCAGACAAGGAAGTTTGGCGAAAGTTGCAGCATCGATCCATCAGAAGTCAGGCAGGCAATCTCCATCCCATCATGGCCCAAGTCAAATTCACCTCCGGCAATGGCATAGACTGGACCAGCCGCTTGATAGACTCTGTTGGCGACGAAACCGGGCTGCCAGACAAGAGTAGTCTCCATCTCGTTTGTAGCAGGCTGGTCCTTCACTTGCTCAATTGTTACCGTTGCCTCAGCCTCATCCAGTGCAAAGACAGATATGGGCAAAGTACAGATAAGGACAATACTTATTACGATCACAAACCTTTGAGTTTTCATATTGTTACCTCCTCAATCCAAATACTTTTATTTTAATAGCCTTTAATGCTCTATTCATTGTTTGGACTTTCTAAACATACGCATCTTTTATATCCTTAACGTCTAAGTTATTATCTGACATAAACTGTAGAATATATTCTGGCGATTTATCAGCATCAAAAGAAAGCAAAGACTCAGCAATGTCCATTGCCGTAAAACCTTCGGTAAACAGTCTTTTCATTCGAGATTGTAATAGCTCAGATTTCATTAAGAGTACTTTCAGAGTTGCAATAATCTCCTTTTTTAGTTATTGCAAAAATCAAACATGGCTTCTCTACTTTTTTCTTCATTACGGGCATAAAGTTGTCCTGATCAGGAATATTACACAAGGATCGAACAAGTTGCTTCGAATGCCCTTACTGAAGACGTTGTTGCAGCCTTTTTCCCCAGTCATCCATAATCTTTTTTGCGGTGGTCCATTCGCCCAGGTTTGAAAATGGAATCCTCGATCCTTTCTGTGACTCAACAACCGCTCCAATCTGCTCACCTGTCATGGAGTCAATGATCTCGGCTTCCATTGAGGCGCCTCCCAGACCGGCACCTATCAGACTTGCTTGAGGCAGTATATTGACTGCATTGGTTTTTTCGATATCGGTCAGGGCCACTCGAATTCTTGCTGCACCTGGAGCGGGCTGATAAACCACTTTGTTACCTGAATTCTTGACTGCTACGACAATGTTGGCGTGCATATGGCTTGTTAAATCATTGATTTGCTGCTGTGTCAGTTTGCCCTGTGATTTTGAGCCACTGTGAAAATGAACGTGCACCCGGTCAACAATAAAACTTGAATATTTAGCTAATACCCTGTCGTTGATATACCGCAGGCTCGTGCTGGACTCGAACTGAAGGCGCGAATAGTCACTAAGAAAGCCTGTTCTGGCAGTACCCTCTGAACCACATCCGCTCTGTATTAGTATCAAACCTACAGCCACAACCATTAACACTCTTGTACCTTTCATTTTTGTCTCCAATGAATAAGTAATGTAAATAATTTAATTTCCAGTTTTTGGCTCACAGTCCTCTTCACAAAAAAGAGCATGGCCGAACAGGATATAAATCCTGTCCTGATTATGTAATTAATCTATATACGGTTTAGAAGAAATAACGGTAGCCAATCTCAAAGGTAAACTTCCTGTCGTCTTTCTCACGATCGAAACCCACACATGGTTTGATGTATAAAATCTGTCCGTCTTTAATTATCTTTCCAAATTCCGGGCCGAACCAAAAATCAAACATGGATTCTCTACATTTTTCTTCATTACGGTCATAAAGTCGTTCTGATCAGGAAGGTTGCACAAGGATCGAACATGATGCTTATAATGCCCTTACTGAAGACGTTGTTGCAGCCTTTTTCCCCAGTCATCCATAATCTTTTTTGCGGTGGTCCATTCACCCAGGTTCGAAAATGGAATCCTCGATCCTTTCTGTGACTCAACAACCGCTCCAATCTGCTCACCTGTCATGGAGTCAATGATCTCGGCTTCCATTGAGGCGCCTCCCAGACCGGCACCTATCAGACTTGCTTGAGGCAATATATTGACTGCATTGGTCTTTTCGATATCGGTCAGGGCCACTCGAATTCTTGCTGCACCTGGAGCGGGCTGATAAACTACTTTTTTACCTGAATTCTTGACCGCTACGACAATGTTGGCGTGCATATAACTCGTTAAATCGTTGATTTGCTGCTGTGTCAGTTTGCCCTGTGATTTTGAGCCACTGTGAAAATGAACGTGCACCCGGTCAACAACAAAGCTGGAATATCTCGCTAAAGCCTGCTGGTTGATATACCGCAGGCTCGTACTGGATTCGGTCCTAAGGCGCGAATAGTCACTCAGAAAGCCTACTCTGGCAGTACTCTCTGAACCACATCCGCTCTGTATTAGCATCAAACCTACAGCCACAACCATTAACACTCTTGTACCTTTCATTTTTTGTCTCCTATGAATACATAATGTAAATAATTTAATTTCCAATTTTTAGCTCACTGTGCCCTTCACAAAAAAGAGCCTGGCCGAACAGGATATAAATCCTGTCCTGATTATGTAATTAATCTATATACGGTTTAGAAGAAATAACGATAACCAATCTCAAAGGTAAACTTCCTGTCGTCTTTTTCACGATCAAACCCCACACCTGGTTTGATATATGCAATCTGTCCATCCTTGATTATCTTTCCAAATTCCGGGCCGAACCAGAAATCAAAATCATCAGTTCTGAAGTTATAAACGGGCTGGAACTCGGTAAGCATGTAAAGGCCGTCTCCCAGACTCGGCCCGGGTCTCGAAAGTGGTTGCATCCAGAACCAGCGACCGCGCAACCGTTCAACGTCACTTCCCGCATTACCCTCATCAACATCGAAGTCATAAACGTTCATTAAAACAAGGAATCCTAATCCGAATGGAGGCCCACCCGGCAGATCGGTTACAAAAGTGAGCATAGGAGCTATTGTTGTCGTGTCAGCGCCCAGCACATCATCGCTCGCTGTCGGAAGATTCAACTCGATACCAGGCATAAGATTCCAGCTTTTGCCTTCTTCCAGGTAGTTTCCAGCCCAGGTATCCGGCTTGTAGAGAAAACGAAGGTTGAGGTCGCCAAAGCCCGTCGTACTTCCACTACTGGAAATGTCACTGAAGGAACCAAGCCCGCCGGTTTGTTTGAATAAGTCGAGACTACCGTAATCCGTGTCCTTAATAACAGGCCAGTCATACATCATAACTAATTTGGGATTAAAGGCATACATGCCAAACAAATCGAATTGATTAACTTTGGTTCCATTCTCGAGTTCTGTGTAAAGGTAATACGGCATAAACTTGCTGCTGAAAGCACGTGGGTCCGTTCCGGTCGAGTCCTCTTGTTCAACTTTCTCCGCAAACACCAGGGAGGCAAAGAAGATGACGACCAATACACCAGCCAGAGTAAGTTCTCCTCTCATAATTAAGCTTATACTTTTTCGATTCTTCATAATATTTTTCCATTCTCACATATGTGAAAACAACCTCTTTCTATCGCTAATATTACAATCCTTCAATTCCTCTTACTGCCTAAACAGCCACTGTTAATCTGAATAAAACAAATCTTCAAACGACAGGATTTCAATGTCCACCCTGCAGTTTTTTCAGGTTTTCCATGGCCGCATGCCATCCGAAGACAATCTGAAGCCGAAACATACCCGTATCCAGATCGCTGTCGCCAAACACATTGGAACTGTAACCAGTACGTATGGCACAGTTGTCATTCAATTGATAATTCAAGGTAAAGCCAAGAGATCCAATGTCGATATCCTCTCCCGATTTGACGCCATTTATTTTTGACTTGAAGCCATTGCGATAAAGTGCATCGAGGGAACCATAAAAGTCAGGAGTAAAATCTTTTGTAAGGTGTGCTTCAAGCTGCCACATGGGATCATTCTCTAATTTCTGCCCTAAAAAATCGTCGTTATCATCGAAAAGCCAGACGGAGGGAGTTATCTCGAAGCTCTTCCTGTACCCCGGGGTAAACGCTCCGAAATGATATTTAAAGGGAAGAGCGAAACGGCCAAACCAGCGGTGTTGACCAATATTAACCAGTTTCTTGTCATCGTACTCACCAACTGGAAATGCCAGCATCGCCGCAGCGTCGAGGGTCCAGGTCGGTTCGTAGTTCAACAGATCGACATTACTCCTAAGTGGCGGAGTACCAAAAAGGTTAGTAACAAACTGCACGCTGGGATCCGCGAATCCGGAGCTGGACTCGCTAAACGAGCTACCTACTGCGCTTGGGGGTAAAAACTGTGTCGGTACACCAGCTGTGGTAAGATCAACATCAACATCACCTCCAGCGAGGGCAAAGTTAAGTGAAGATGGCCGATCGAGCAACGTGAAGAAGTGGACCCAGTTAGCGATAAAGAGACTGGCCTCGACGTCGGCGTTCGGGTAGATGTAACTGCCTGGACCGAATTGCAGGGTTTTGGAGGCTTCCATATCCACTCGCAGGGACTGAAAAGACACCACATTTGTGCCTTCCCTCCCATGCCAGTACGAACGTGCTCCATCGTCTATGGCAAATGACGGTACGCTAAACGACAAGATGATGGATAGGGTTACAAAAAAGACAAATAATCGGATATGTCTGTTTCTTGATTTCATAATTAATTTCTCCTTATTTATCTGATTTACCTGACATAAGTTCGAGGAGTTTTTTATAGGGAATCGCTTCCATGCCGCGGACAGGCGGGTAGTTATCAAATTCCGGCACCGAATCGGGAAGTGCTTTTTTCGCTCCTTCAAAGGGTGACCTTGATCCAATAATCACCCCGTTGGTCTTCACATACTCATCCCACAGGGCGATAAGCTCCTTCCTCTTCTCCGGATGCGCATCGGACAAGTCGTACTGCTCACCAGGGTCATCGGTAAGATTGAATAGTTGCCAGTCCCAAATACCGAACGGTTCATAATGCCAGCTTATTTTCCAGTCTCCCTGACGGATCGCCCTGTTACCGAATATCTCCCAACCAAGCCAGTCACCTGGGCCCCGAGGTGATTTGGTCCCGCCTTCAAGCATTCCTACCCAAGACTCACCTTGCACAGGGGCAACTTCGCGCCCGTTGTATGTAGCAGGATGTTGGACGTCGGCAAATTCCAACAGGGTCGGAACAATATCCATGACGTGGAGGATAGCTTCTTTATTTAATTTACCAGCCCCTTGCACGCCGGGTCCGCTGACAATCAGCGGGGAACGTATTCCACCATCTGCGAGTAATCCCTTGTAAAGCCGAAAAGGAGTCATGGATACTTGTGCCCATGCCGGCCCGTACTCAGCATATGTGCCCTTGCGGCCTATGGAATTGTGCCCATTTTCGGCAAAATTATTCATGGCATGAAGAAATCCCATCGTACCTGCTCGCCCTGCCATCATTCCTCTTAAGTCATTACCTTCAGCCCCGTTGTCGGAGATGAAGATAACGACTGTGTTATCGTACTCGCCGATCTTTTTTAAATAATCGAATACCCGCCCGATCTGATCATCCATATATTCAACCATCGCAGCGTAAAGCTCCATCTTTCGCCCCAGCGCTACTCGCACCGCAGGTGCGAGCCCCGAAGATCTTGGTAGAAACCAGAGGCGATCAGCGCTATTGACGCCTTTTTCTACAATACCCAATTCCTGCATACGCTTGAAGCGCTTCTCGCGAATCCCATCCCAACCTTCGTCATAACGGTTCTTATAGCGGCGCAACCAGTTATTGGGCACATGCAACGGACCATGAGGGGCCGTATACGCCATGTAGGCAAAGAAGGGCTTGCCATCTTTGCGGCCTTCATCAATAAATTGGATGGTCTTGTCGGTATAGTGTTTAGTGGAGTAGAAATCCTTGGGCAATTTCTTAACGGGACGCCCATCCTCTGTATATGGACATTTTGGTATCTGCCAATTAATGTTCCACGCGTCGTCGAAGTGACTGCCCCCGCCGACAAGCAACGAGAAATCTCGCTCGAACCCGCGGGCATGCGGAATTTGATCCGGTTTAAGGCCCAGATGCCATTTCCCGGCCATGTAAGTATGGTAGCCGTTATCACGCAGCAGAGAGGCGACTGTGACCACACGTTTGTTGAGTACGCCCTCGTAACCGGGTTTTCCCACCTGGTTCGGAGCCAACAACTCGCCCATGTTACCCAGACCGGCAATATGGGTGTCTGTTCCGGTGAGCAGCATGGATCGGGTGGGCGAGCACGTTGGAGACACATAGAAGTTAGTGTAGCGAACGCCCTTTTTCGCCAGATTGTCCAATACTGGTGTGTTGATTTCGCCTCCGTAGCATCCCAGATCCGAGTAGCCCATATCGTCGGCTACGATGAGGAGGAGATTGGGTCGTTTTCGCTGCTGAGCGGCCATACCGGTCCCTGTAAAAAGACTCGAAATGGTTGCAGCAGTACCGAGGCCAATGGATAAACCGCCCACTCCAGCCGCTTTTACGAATTCTCGCCGGGATAGTTTTTTAGTTTTGTTGTTCATTATTCTTCCTTTCTTTTGCTTCAGACGTTCCTCTTCAAGCCTTGAAAAATGTTGATTTTCTCTGTTCCTTTATTACTGGATTTTGTCATTACAAAATCTAAGATTACAAAACCAGATCATTTCGATCTGTTGTATTTACGACAACCATTGATCACTACCTTGGCGTGCTGCCTTTACAGCTTCCAAACCTGCTGTATATGAAATAGCATTGATCTTGACTTCCGGTGGCTCAGCCAATAGTTCCATTGCTGTCAGTAGCCGGCGATAGCTTTCACTTCGAACGAATCTCTCGAGGTCCTCCTGTGTTGACCATCGCTCAATAATGACGAAAGTATTCTCATCTTCAACATCCCGGCAAAGACTGTAACTCAAGCACCCTTTTTGCACTCTTGTTGGCTCCAAAATCCCTCTTACAATTTGCAAAAGGTCTTTGGTTTTTTCAGGTCTTACAGTCATTCTTAAAATAGCAATAATCATCGTCCACCTAATCCTATCTTGCTCAAATCGAGCAACTTACAAGTTGCTACAGATAGCAACGTCAGCAATACAGTTCACTAGTGCCCTGAGACGAAAATCCGATTGTCGTCGGAACTTCATAAAGCAAGACTCGTGCCAGAAGGTGAAAATAGACTAAGCCCTATCCACTAACAGCTTGACAATATAAGACTTAGAAAAATATATTTGACTTGAGGGGGTAATAACAGAAATGGTCTTTTTCTCCGACATCTCGGAGGTCGCACGAAATATCGGAGCAAAAATTACTTGCGTTGAATATCTAACTTGTGCATCCTCGACTCTAAGGTCGTCGGTTTCAGCCCCAGAATCTCCGCTGCACCATTCTTTCCTCTGATACGCCAGCCAGTCATCTCAAGTACTGAAAGAATATGATTTCTCTCAACCTCTTGGAGACTCGCGTTATCTGCGTTTACTGAAGCAGATAACTTTGGTACATCCACTTTTAATGAGGTACCCGTTGTTATAATCATTGCGTTCTCAATTACGTTTCGTAATTCGCGGACATTTCCGGGCCAGGAATAACTCTGCAAAGCTTCCATCGTCTTCTTTGGGATAGTCTCAATTCTTTTACCCATTCTATCCGCAAACTCCGGCACAAAGTGCCATACGAGGATGGGGATGTCCTTTCGGCGTTCCCTTAGTGGAGGTATAGTGATGGGAAACACATTCAGGCGGTAATATAAATCGTCGCGAAACGTGCCCTTTTGAATCGCCTCGGCAAGATCGCGGTTTGTCGCGGCTATTACACGGACATCTACCTCGATTGTCTTGGGATTGCCCAGACGCTCAAACTGGCCCTCCTGCAGCACTCGCAAGAGCTTTGCCTGTAAATCAAGTGACAACTCCAATCCTGTTCGGCACAAGGATTGCGGTGTTCTTTATGGTGGGAGAATTGCCCAATATTATTTTTCACAGATCACCTATTTTAAACTTGCGCGCTGT
>VRUK01000207.1 GCA_019456195.1 Planctomycetota bacterium
CTGATTTCTCCGAAGTCTCAATTTGTGCAATGAGTTCATCGTACATTGTGACCAGGTCCCGGATCTTCTTTACATAGTTGTCCAGCGTCTGAAAATTGCTGGCCACGAAGCCCACCGGCGTGTTCATCTCATGAGCAACACCTGCGGCTAATTGGCCGATGGATGCGAGTTTCTCATTTTGTACCATTTGAGACTGCATTTCTTTCAGTTCCATGTTAGCTTGTTCGAGTTCTTCATAGGCAGTCTTTATGGTCTCCTCCGCCCGCTTGCGTTCAGTGATATCGATGGAATATTCGATTATCTGGGTGATGTTGCCCTGTCTGTCAAAAATGGGATAACCGTGGACTTCGACGTTTCGGGGGTTCCCGTCATTATCTTTATGAACGTGCTCCATTATTACCGGTTTGTTAGTCCTTTTAATCTCGTCAATCGGACAGGGATCGTCAGCCCCGCCACAAGGGGTATCTCGTTTATGGGTAAGCGAATAACAGGTTGTTGTTTCGGATAATCCTTTTGACTTTGCAGTTGAATTGGCTAACTCAACTGTGTAATCATTAATATTAATAACATAGAAAGGATATGTTAATGATTCCAAAATATTATTAAGGAATTCATTCTGCTCTTGAAATTGTTTCTCCGTCTGCTTGCGCACGTGCAGATGTTTGCTCATTTGCAATATAGCGAAGCCGCTGCATGCTGTCAGTAACATGCCGAAACCAACAAATATGATCAGTCCTAAAGCCGCTTTTCGATTACTCTCGGACTCGACTTCCATATATCTTTCCATACCAGAGGCACACTGCTCCTGGCCCTGGCTGTAAATGTGTTTTTGTTTTTCATACTCTTGACTGCATAGTAATTCAGAGGCGGCGTTGAGATTTCCCTTTCTCACTAAATCAAAAGCTTCGTTCTCCATAGCGACGAGTTTGATATTTGCCAGATCGGTTTGGGCCGCGGCTTTGTTAATAAACCGCTCAGGAGATATGTCCATAACCTTGTTGATAGCGGCGTCCAATTTAGGCTCAAAGCTTCTGTAACGATCTTCCCACTTCAGGTCGCCGGTAGCTGCCGCCATCTTCGCTGACATAGTCAGGACCTCGTCAAAATGAGTAATCCTGCCGTTCATTTCGATTATTCTGTGCTGTACTTCTTCCGTGTTTCTGAACTGCTCGTATGTGAGAAATGCTCGCCGGCCAAACCAGGCGAGTGCAACTACCGTTAAGATGACTATGATCTTAAGAATTTTTATGAAATTTAAATCGCCTGCAGTTGTTTCATATTTTGCTGCATGGTTTGGTTTTTTATTTGTCTCTACGCGTTTGTTCATTCTATAAGTTCTCAAATTTTAGCACCTGTCATTACTCAGACTGCTTTGCCAACATGTATCAAGCGAAATATTATCCATTGCTTATTATTTCTTTTTCATTATTTGCCTTCGTACCGATTGGAAGCTTTATTGTGAATTTCGTGCCCTCGCCGACCGTACTGTCAACGAAGAGCTTGCCTTTGTGCTTGTTTACGATAATGTCATGCGAAACACTCAGCCCGAGCCCCGTTCCTTTGCCTGGAGGCTTGGTTGTAAAAAACGGATCGAAAATCTTCGAAAGTGTCTCGGGAGCAATCCCCGGCCCATCGTCGGAGATTTCACAAACCACCTCATTATCATCTGACGTATATGTCTTGATTGTGATAGTCCCATTGCCGTCTCTTTCCTGACCCTTGATTGCCTGGGCCGCGTTCACGAGGAGATTGAGGAATACCTGGTTTATCTGGCCGGAGTGGCAGAATATCGGAGGCACTTCGGAAAAGTCGGTCTTGACGTCGGCGTCATATTTGATTTCGTTTTTCGCCACGATAAGAGTGGCCTCAATACCCTTATTGATGTTGTATTTGTCGCAGCTTCCAGGCTGGTCGATTCTTGAAAAATCCCTCAGGTTCTGGATGATCTCGGTGACTCTGTCCAGCCCTTCTCTCGAATCATCGAATAATACGTTGATATCTTCGAGAATAAAGTCTATTTTCATATCATCCCGGGATTGGCCTATATCTTTTGCTTTGTTTAGCAGTTCTGATTTCTCCGAAGTCTCAATTTGTGCAATGAGTTCATCGTACATTGTGACCAGGTCCCGGATCTTCTTT
>VRUK01000208.1 GCA_019456195.1 Planctomycetota bacterium
GTATCGGTAACAATCGGTGGGCCCAGTTCTATGAAGGCATGATTGATGATGTGCGTGTCTATGACCACATTCTGACGGAAGCTGAAATTCTGGGTGCTATGGAAGGCGGCGAAGGATTTCCATTCGCCTTAGGCCCTGTCCCGAAGGACGGCGCTCTCCACGAAGAGACTTGGGTTAGCCTTAGCTGGCGGGCGGGTGACTTTGCTGTCTCGCACGATGTTTATGTGGGTGAGAATTTTGATGATGTGGACTCCGGCGTTGAGAGCACGTTTCAGGTTAATCAAACAGCAACCTTTTTTGTTGTAGGCTTTCCCGGATTCGCTTTTCCGGACGGTCTTGTTCCCGGCACAACATACTACTGGCGGATTGATGAAGTCAACGACACCGAACCGAACAGTCCGTGGAAGGGCGATGTCTGGAGCTTTAGTATCCCCCCCAAGACAGCATACTCTCCCGATCCGGCTGATAGTGCCGAGTCTGTAGATGTAGATGTGCAACTTAGCTGGACCGGTGGTTTCGGTGCAAAATTACATACCGTATATTTCGGCGACAATTTTGACGAGGTGGACAATGCCGCCGGTGGTCTTCCTCAGGGAGCTACGTCCTTTTCTCCCGGCACACTTAAAATGGCCAAGACTTACTACTGGCGCGTCGATGAGTTTGATGTTATCGAAACACATAAAGGTAACGTCTGGAGCTTTACGACTCAGGGCGCCGTTGGCAACTCGGACCCGGCTAATGGCGCTGTGGATGTAAAGCAGACGGCGATTCTTACCTGGTCACCGGGATTTGGTGCATCGCATGAGGTATATTTCGGCTCCGATGCAGCTTCTCTGGAGTTGAAAGGCAGTGGAAACCTTGGCTCCGAAAGCTATGACCCCGGACAACTTGAATGGGACACCACTTATTACTGGCGTGTTGACGAGGCCAATGCTACCAATGCAGACAGCCCGTGGACAGGCCCGCTCTGGAGCTTTACTACGGCCAACTTCCTTATCATTGACGATATGGAGAGTTACAATGACCTTGATCCCGCCGACCCGGCCAGCAACAGGATATTTAATGCCTGGTTGGACGGATTCGATAACCCGGCTGTCAACGGCTCTGTCGTTGGTCATGCCAATCCTCCTTTTGCCGAGCAATCTACCGTTAACAACGGTTTACAGTCAATGCCGTTTGCTTACGACAACGCAGTCGGCAAATCTGAGGCTACTTTGACGTTGACTTCCAATCGTGACTGGACAGTGAAAGGTGTTAACACACTGACAATCTGGTTTATAGGCAATGCGGCTAACGCTGCCGAGACTTTGTATGTTGCTCTAAACGACAGCGCTGTTGTCACTAATGATAATACGGATGCAGCACAGACAAATCGATGGACCAAATGGAATATCGACCTTCAAGCGTTTGCCGACCAGGGTGTGAACCTTGCCAATGTAACTTCGATTACACTTGGCCTTGGTAACAGGAGCAATCCTGTAGCTGGCGGAGCAGGCATGATGTACTTCGATGATATTCGTCTGCATCCACCAGTACAGTAAGCAGGATTTGGCTGTTAAGTAAAATTGTGCAGCTAATGAAAGTAGATTTGTTAATTCGGGGCCTATACTTATTCGGTATAGGCCCCTTTTTTTACGACGATTGTTATTGACTACTGTGTTTCGTATTTCATCACTCGTGACTCATAATATGTAGGTAAATACGCCTCTTTATTCACAAAATTGAAAAAGCATGCTTGAAGGATTTACTTTACAGGATATACAGATTGACGAAGGCCCGATTATTTCTGTTTCCATTCACAAAGAAAATGTGTTAGAGGCCAGAGTCATTCTCGATAATGAGAATGCAAAATATCTCTAAGAGTCCATTTTTTCCTTGAAGTGCAGGAGGTAAATCTGGTATAAATAGTATTGTTAAAATATATGTTCGCGCAGCCGGGCATCTATGATT
>VRUK01000025.1 GCA_019456195.1 Planctomycetota bacterium
CTCTTCCGATCTTGGATGTATCTGCCTACATGGTAATTACCAGTGAATATTTTATCGTTCCGCTCTATTTCACCCTGAACATCCAGGATTCCGAGTGCCCAATTTTTGCCCTGCCCGGTCATTTTTCCTCCGGCTTCGATGTCCGTGAAACGCCGGCTGTAATAGATATTCAGGGGCGAGCCGAACAATTCATTGCCTTCACGGAAGAAAGGACGTTTCTCCCTGAGAAATCGCTCGGTGTCCCTTAGTTCAATAGTATCGGGATCTGCCTCGACCTGACCGAAGTCCGGATTGACGGTGAATGCGCTGGTTAACTCTGAATTTAACCTTAATGACATGTCCAGGCCTGTGGACAGTTTGTTACTGAATCTTGTGAGGTCTGATGTAGTGCTAAAATAGGTTTCGTACGAAGGTTTCTGCTTGAGCTTGACTTTCGCGAGGTCCAGATTTGTCAAATGGCCGAATTCATTCGGATAGCGTGCCCGGCTGTTTCTATAGCACCAATAGCTTCTTTCTGATTTGTTTTTTTCGCTGCGGTAGAAATTAAGTCCCCAGGTAATCGCATCTTTTTGCTCAAAGTGCATATTGGAAATCGGGATAGCCATTTCAGCAAACCAGCGGTCTTTCTCAACCGTGCAGGCAGCCGTCCAGTCACAGCCCCAGGTTTCATCGTCATAATAATCAAAAAGCCCCATTCGTGCATCGTAGCGTGTTCCCAGCGTATTGGCACTGAAGGTGTACGTGCAGCGATGGTCGTGAAAGGTGTCAAGACGGACAGTTACATAGTCTTCCTCTCGAAGGGACTGGTCGTATTTTCGTTCGACGCCTACTATATTATTGGGATCCGGTTCCATGCACTCAAAAGCGATGTAGATATTTTCGTCATCATAGAGCACTCGTACAAATGTTTGTTCTTTGGCCAATTGTTCGATTCTATAGTCGGTGAAACCCGTTGACACATTTGCCTGTGACCAGGAATCTTCGTCGAGTTTCCCATCAATTACCGGAGGTGTGTCCGTGCGTACGGCTATCATAGAACGCTCAGGTCCTCTTTCCTTTGCTGTGCCCGTGTTTGTTAGCAGTACTATTGCCGGCAGGGCTATAATCAGTGCCGTAGTGTGTTTCATAACATTGTCTTTATTTCTTGAGCCCCACCGTATTCTGAACGGGCATTTCAAATATTAAGCTTCAGTTGTATAACAGAGTGCGAAAGAGTAAATATTACTCGATTTACATTTATTATACAACTTTTTAAGGCAGGATTTTCGTTTTATCCGGGCAGAACTCAATAATAAAAACAGTTGTTATTTGCCGATGCAGTAGAGATTTTGAGCGGTACGGATAAACAGGCGGCCATCAGCGACAGCTATCGAAGACTGAATTGGCGGCTCGTTTATTTTTGTCTGGAAAATAATTTTGAACTCATTGCCGCCTGCGGCGAGCACTACGACTTCGCCGGTCTCGTTGATGCAGTAGAGTTTTCCGTCTGCGCCGGTGAGTGAGGCACGCCAGGGGCCGCGCCCGCCGATTGTGCCCTGCCAGATTTCACTACCCGTTTTTGGCTCAAGGCAGGTTACTACTTTTCCCTGCTTGACGCCGTTCAGGACATACAGGCGGTTCAGATAATAAAGAGGAGTGCTGGCATCGGGGGATGGGCCATGATAATCCCAGATGATACGTGCCTGAGACTGATTGTTCGGATTGGGAGGTTGGAGAGCAAAAACACCGCCGTGCTTGTGTCGAGCGCCGAAAATCAGGCCATCGCCGGTTACAAGGGAAGGGATGATACGGGTATCTCGGACTTTATTCGTGTGATATTCAAAACGCCATAATTCTTTTCCTGTATCCGGATTGTGAGCAGTTATAAAGTCGGCACCGGTATTGAGGATTTCAGTGCGTTTATTACGGATAAAGGGAATTGGCGTGCTGTAGGTTTCCATGCCTTCGTCAAATGCATTGGTTTTACGCTGCTGTTTGAAGATAGTTTTTCCTGTTTGCGGATTGAGCGCCATCAGGTACGAATCGAGGGGTGTATCACTCCACGGTTCGCGGTAAGGCTTGTTGCGACGAACCACGAGAATGAAAAGCTTGTTTTTATACAAGAATGGGCTGGAGCTATATCCGAACTGCAATGCCAGGTTGCCGTATTCATCTTCGATGTTTCGCGACCATAACTTGTTCCCTTCATAGTCGAAACCGACCAGGTGGCCGCTGCCGTAAAGGAAAAAGACGTATTTGCCGTCGGTGACAGGGGAAGGCGAGGCCGCATTATTGCGAGGAAATCGGCGGGTATCCGAGCCGATATTTTTTTTCCATAACTGTCTGCCGTTGCGGGCGTCGAAGCACATTGCGACAAAATTGGGTTCTCCTTTGATAGTTGAACTGACAAAAATCCGGGAGTTGCAGATGACGGGAGTTGCACCGCTGGGGCCTGGCAGCGGGCTGACCCAGACGACGCCTTCGGTTTGACTGAAGGAATCAGGGAGATTTTTCTCACTGGTGGAGCCGTTAAAAAACGGCCCGCGCCATTGAGGCCAATCAGCGGCCGAAACCGGCATAGATATCATCAAGATTGTAACTGTTATCCAAAGTAGAATTTTGTTTTTTACCATCTAATGCTTCCAATTTATTATCTTGCTGTTTCACGACCATTCGCAACCTAAACGTATCAGATTTATGTTATCGCTCCATAGCGCGGGCCAAGACTTGGCGCCAGTTTTCTGCCGTACTCCAACAATGATGTGCGCTGCTCATTGGAGAGGGGTTTGTATTTCCGTGCGAACTGTACGTTCTGTATTGACTGCTCAACCGTATAGGGGCCTACCACCGCTACGCTGACACCTTCGAGGTCGAGGGCGTAAGCCATTGCATTTGGCAAATAAGCGGGATCGGTAACACAGCCTATGTAGCCGCTTCTGTGATTGCGGAAGCCGCCTTTAATCCCGGCATAGACCTTCATGGCGACGCAGCCGACGTTGCGTTTTCTTGCTTCGGGCAAAACCTTACTTTCGAAATCATAAATATTTCTGTCAGCGTAATTCATCACGCACATAATCACATCAATCTGGTCGGTCTTGAGCATACGGACAAAATTGGGCGGCCTGTTGTGCCCTGATATTCCAATGAAACGTATTTTACCTGCTTCCTTTTGCTTCAGTAGATATTCGAGGACACCATCCTTAGCGAGGACGCGGTCGATATTTTTGCCGCCGATGCTGTGAATGTGGACGAGATCGAGGTAATCGGTTTTAAGCAAGCGAAGTGATTCGGCGAGGGAACTTTCAGCTTTGGCCGCATTGTCGGTCGAGACTTTTGAAACAACAAACAGCTTGTCGCGGCGTTGTGGAATTAAATGCCCGAGTATTTCCTCAGCGTTGCCGTATATCCTTGCAGTATCGATATAAGTAACTCCGCGGTCGATAGCTTCACCAAAGATTTTAATACCTTCCTGGACATCAACGGGGCCTTCTCCCGCCGGGGCCGTGCCGAGCCCGAGGATGGAAACTTTCTCGTTTGTTCGGCCAAGAACACGTTTCGGCATTTCATCGACCTTTTGGGCGGATGCCTGCTGCCCAACGGCGGCAAGAGCAAGCCCAACGCCGGCGCAGCCAATCTCTTTCAGGAATTCGCGGCGGTCCATTGCATCGCCCTGCCGTAATAATTCTCTGCCAGTCAAAGAGCAACTTTGTTTGTGAATGAAATTGTTTTTCATGTTCGTATGTCCTAAAAAAAAGTCCATATCTTACTTTGCTTCAATCAACAGGATCCAGTCGTTCTTGTCTGCGGCCTTGAAAGTCTGAGGTGATTTTTCGATTTTGCCGGCATTGAGCCAGCCACCAGTACGGGGATGGTACCAGCGAGCGGTTGCTGTTTTGTTGAGTGAATCGGTTTTGAGATTAACGGAACCGCCTTCAGGGAGATAAACGACAGCTATGTCACCTTCTATTGATTTTGCCGCAGCGATGAATTTCGAGGCGTCTTTTGCTCCGGGCTGATCGATAATAATTTCCTGAGCAGGGACCAGCTTCCACCATTCGATTGACTTAAAGAACTGGCAGAGGTATTTCATGCTCAATGCACCGAGAAGGTCTTTCGCGATGAACCATGGCGAGCCGAGACCCGCGCTGAGATGATTAGCCGGGACCTGTACCTTTGTGTGCCAGCCCCAGATTCCCTGGCCGCCGTAGGTTACGCCTGCTGTCGGAGAAACTAACAAGCTCCAGTAAGCTGCGCGACGGACGGAATGGTCGTTATGGACTTTTCGATAGGTGTAGCCGTTGTGTGCTTCGTAGTTAGGTTCGATATTAATTACGGGCAGGGTGGGTTTCTTGTTCCATTCTGTCGCGGGCGGGCCCTGGTTCAGCCAGCGGAAGGTTTTTTCGTCGTCACCGTGCCCACTCTGGTAACCGATGAAATTAAACCACGGTTCGCCGCGGAATTCTTTACCGACCCAGCTTCTTCCCCTGGGGTGCATTGTGGCCAGACGATGCTGGTCTTTGTTGAACACTACACGGCCGATATTTTTCCAGGTTTGAGCATTTTCGCCGCTATAATTGCCATCGCCGCCGAGGAACCAGATTACCTGATGAGCACCGTATCTTGCTATCATGTATTCGGCCAGGACAATTTTCTGGTCTTCGGGTAAATAGTAGCCGGGATTTTCATCGCCGCGGATTGCCCAGAGCAGAACAGGTACCGCGACAAGCCCTGCATCGTTAATCGCGTCGATATATTTGTCCAATCGCTGGAAATACGCAGGATTGACGGCGACTTTTTCCTTACCTGTAAAAGTGGGATTTCCCTCGGCGTCTGTTTTGGTCATACGCCATTGGGTCATTACGAACTGGATAGCTGTAAATTCTTTCCACAGACGATCATTGAGGAAAATATTCCAGTCATTCAGGTCGGAAAGGGCCGGACCACACCAGACGGTATCGGCCAGCCAGAAAAAAGGAGTACCGTCAAAGTGCTCGAAGTATCGCCAATTTTCCGAGAGGCGTAATTCTCCATGTCTGAAAAGAGGAAGAACGCCCGTGTATTGTTCACATTGAAACGAGCCGATCTGGTTATGAAGCCCGTTATTATTTTTGTCCGAGCAGGCAGTTTTGTAAGTCCAGTTGCCCGGTTCGTCCGGCGAAAATCGCATACGCCATAGTCGGCCTCCATCCCAGAAGGCGAGGAATGTTCGTTTGTTTCCAGTGGGCGAAGTAAATTCGACCCGTACTTTAATATCCTGCACAGGATTGTCGTAATCCCTTGGACTAATTAATGTGTTCTCAAAACGAGTCCATTGCTCTGCAATGATGTTTGCGGCCGGTGCGATAGTGCTATAAGTGAGTGTCAGGACAAGTCCAAGAACGAGAGTGGGCAGAAAGGAATTGATGCGTTTCATTATCTTCTCCTTAGAAGCTGTTATCGCTGAGCTTTGAGAATTATCCTGCGAATTAAATGCTTTCTATTCCACAGGCAGGATTTATCCAGTCTATTCTTCTGACTATTTCACAGCGTAAAGTTTCTTCATTGTAGCAATATATAACACACCATTGGCGGCGACGGGTGAGCCGTTAATGGGGCTGTCCAGCTTAATCGAGCTGATAATTTTCTTGTTTCTGTTGGCGGCGAATATCCAGAAATTTCCTCGCCGAGTGCCGATATAGACTTTTCCATCGGCCACAAGTGTCGAAGCCCATATTTCATTTTCGATGTCGTGGGTCCAGTAAGCTTTTCCAGTTTTGGCATCTACGCAGTGGATATATCCCTCGCAATCTGCGACAAAAATCAGGCCTTCGTGTACAGATGGTGTCGAACAGCAGTGACCTTTGCTAAGCTCGTATGACCAAAGCTCACGGGAGTTTTTTGCATCGACACACTTGAGCCATGATTGCTCCTTGCCCCACCAGATATCGCCTCCATGGGTAATATATAGACGGTCCTCGTGGAAGACGGGCATGCTCTTTATATTACTCGGGCTTTTGTTGCGATTTCTCATGAAGCGATGCACGTTTTCTTTCGGTGATTCGGGGTCGCAATCGTACTTCCAGATGTTTGTTATTTTCTGCAGCTGCTGCAACTGGGAAGTGGGGTTTAATGTATCGAAAGTGTAGCAGATACCGTCACCGCCGCAGAAGAATACCAGTGGGCGGCCGTTGACCTCACCCAGAGCGGGAGACGACCAGGTGCAATGGAATATCCGGGGTCCAATCTGTTCGTTGTCCTGAGCTACGATACGCCCTGTTCTTTTGTCCAGGACAATCAGACTCGGGGCATCGGGTGCGGGAATGAATTTGTGCTTGTCGTTGATGCCATTGCTGGTGTTGACGTATAAGTATTGGCCGTGTAAGAGAATCGAACTGTGGGCGCCGTCGTGCTGGTGGACGCCCGCGCTGTTTCGTATATCGAACAGCCAGATGATGTCGGCATCTGTTTTTGACAGCTCAAGAGGCTCGGCTTTTTGCGGTGTCATGTGACGGGCTTCGTCCCTGTATGGTCCGTCATTACCGTTGGCCAGGCCGTTGAGGTCAAGGCACATCACCTCGCCTCGGTTGCTGACGATGTAAACTTTATCTCCTTCAACGGTGGCCGGCGAGCAGATGCCGGACCTGGGCCAGTCCCGATAGAGGTCGGGTATCAGCTTGGGAACGACAAGCTGCCAGCAGAGGCTGCCGTCTTTTTCGTCCAGACAAAATAACACGCCGCGGTCTCCTTTGTGCCGGGGGTCGCGCGGGATATTGTTGTTTGTGCCAATCAGCACCCTGCCGCCACTGACTACGGGCGTTGAGTAGGTTTCCGTGCCCAGGTCTGCTATCCACTTTATGTTTTTTCCGGTGGCCGGATCAAAGCTCTCAGGCAGGCCGGTTTCGTCGGATACCATATTTCGGGAATACCTTTGGCCCCACTGCGGCTGGTCGTCCGCATAGACAGCGGAGATGGCTATCAGGCCAAAGATTAAGGTGGGGATTAACAACTTAGACAGCATTTTTTCTGTTAACATAGCTCATTACCATCATATTGTTTTAGTTTATTATGGGCAGGAGACACGAAATCACCGACCGTAATAATCATAACTTAAGCGAGGTTGTAATGGAAGCATAAAATAACACGGTTTTAGGGGATTGGTGAACGCTTTTTGCATAGGAAAAGGTTTTTACTTGATGTGAAGTAATCAGTTCTTTTTTAAGCTCCAGATATTCCTTTTGGTGCTTTTATATATTGACTACCACCTTACAGGCAGCCAGACGGTCATCTTCGGCTCTTGGCGATTGTTCCATGCGTAGTACGGTATCATAGTGATGTCTATTCGATGCGGTTTAATATCGCGCACCTGGCGGTAGCCGCCGATATCTTCTTCGATGGTTTTATCAAGGACTAAAGCTTTTGTCTTTAGCACTGTTACGCCGCCGAGCAGGTTGGGCTTATACTGGGTTTTCCATTTGGCATTGGCAGGAAGGCAAATATCTTCAAACCGAATCCCCTCTGGCACATCAACAGACTCAAGGCAATAAACGAGTGGGCCTCGCATTACCGCGACCTGGTTTCGGGTCTGCTCTATGAGCGGGTCTGCTGTAATCAATCTGACGGGCATAGGCAGGTTCATCTCAATGGCATCACCGGCAGCCCACTTTCGTGTAATAGTTGTGTATGATGACGGCGTGCACTTAAAATTTGCCGCCCTGCTGTTAACTGTAATCTTAGCTTTCTTTGCCCAGGCGGGAATCCTCAGAAAAATAGAAAACTCATCATCGGAATTAACAGCATCTATAGTAATGCGCACCTTGCCGTCCCACGGATAGTCGGTTTTCTGGGTGAGCTTTAGTTTTCGTCCGTCGGCAAGTTCGCCGTCAAAGACGTTCCCTCCATAGTGATGAATCCAGAGCCCTTTGTCGTTGGTGCTGTAAAGATAATTATGCCATGAGGCAATAGTTCGCATCAGGTTAGTAGGACAACAGATCATATTTTTTCCAGGCTCTAAACGTTTGTGCGTGTCGTTGCTGCGGAGTATGTGCTCAGGGCCGTTCCAGTGAAGCGGATTTGTATATGACCAGTTGTCTCCGTCAACCTCGATACCTGAAAGAATCGAATTGTAGAGAGTCCGTTCCATTATATCGGCGAAGCGCGCCTGGCCGGTAATGGCGAGCAAACGCCAGTTCCACATCAGGTTTCCGATTTGGCCGCAGGTTTCGTTGTAGGCCGAGTCGTTCGGCAAATCGTA
Organism: Planctomycetota bacterium; assembly: GCA_019456195.1. Taxonomy (GTDB): domain Bacteria; phylum Planctomycetota; class Phycisphaerae; order Sedimentisphaerales; family Anaerobacaceae; genus NIOZ-UU13. Next base: position 8,210 of record VRUK01000025.1, read on the forward strand.
AGGCCCGCCGACGCCCTCGTGGATGGAGTCACCGACGATAGCGGAAAGGTGGCCGGATTGAAAGCTTCGGACAGGGTGGGCTTTATGCATAGGACTTACACCGCCGGTGATATACATCTTTTTGTTTACAAGGTCCGACCAAACTCTGTCAAGTGCTTCGAGCAGCGTTTTGTCACCGGTTTCCATAACGGCATCAGTAGCGCCTGCATATAGGTAGGTGAAGAAAACAGCGTGGCCGACCACCTCGGTTTCTTTACGAAGCGGTCGCCAGTTCTGGTTGAGATCGCTGCCATTTGTTAAAACACCCCATGCATTTCGTCTTCCGTTTCCATACCGGCTTCCACGCCATTCAATAAAGAAATTGGCCATGTCCAGGTATTTTTTTACACCCGTAGTACGATACAATTCGACACCGGCCATAATGATTGAGGGATTACGCGGAAAGTCAGCCAGATTTGGGTCACGTCCTTTAAATGTATCAAAGATATAATCCGCTGCTTTGAGAGCAACGTTGAGCAGTGTTGTTTTGCCGGTAGTCCGGTGATGAATGCAGGCGGCAGTGATGAGGTGGCCCATTGTGTATAACTCGTGATGATGGGGGTCTTGGAACCTTGGCCAGTTACGAGCAATAGTCTGGGAAGCGATATAACCATCCGGCCTTTGCGCCTGAGCAATCACGCTGATAATCTCATCCATCTGTTTGTCAAGTGTCTGATCACCTGTAAGAGAATAAATGTAACAGGCACTCTCAAGCCACTTGTAAATCCAGGCATCCTGCCAGTGAGTTCCATCAAAATTTCCGGTTTCAATGCCGGCTGCAATTCTCAAATTCTGAATGGCGTGTCCTTTTTCCGGATTCGACGCTAGCTCCCAAAGCCGGGGCAGTGTGATATCACATGTCTTTACAAACTGATCCGCCCAGAAACCATCAGTCCAGCGGACATCTTTCAAGTCAACGCTCTTAAGTTTTGCATGTGGACTATTCTGGTTCTTGATGATACCGTAGTCGTGATTCGCCGTATCGGCGCTGGAAAGCGTGGTGCTCAACAAAACTGCAATTAATACAATCGTATGTTTTATTTTTAACCTGTACATTTGTCGGCTCCGTTACCATTTCCAGAGGTTTTTTATTTTGGACTCAAGCGTTCTTCGTATGTTTTTTAAATCCTGTTTGTCGGCGAGGTTTTCCTTCTCAATCCAGCCGGTTGCCATGTCATATAATTCCGGCGGCCGTGTTTCATTCAATATCAGCTTCCACCGGGCCGTACGCGCCATAGCTGTTTTGTTTTCAGCTTTCCATGTAAGGTTTTCTACGCGGGAGTGGAATGGGACATCGCTGTCGGAGTCATAAGCCGGTTCGGGATTATCGAAATAATTCGGCGGCAAATCACTATAGGCGGCGGACGCGAAAACAGTAAAATCTTTTTCTTTTTTAGATTCACCACGCAGGAAGGATTTTAATGACCTGCCGGGAAGATTGCCGGGGATATTACCGCCGGTCAAATCGGCCAGAGTCGGGAACAGGTCAACGCCCTGAGCCATATTATTTATGCGGATGCCGCGTTTTACCAGCCCCGGAGCGTGCCATATCATAGGGACGTGAAGCAGTGAATCGTAAAGAAACATGCCTTTTCTAACCATACGGTGCTCGCCCATAAAGTCACCGTGGTCCGAAGTAAACACGACGATTGTATTATCGAGGAGTCCCCTGCTTCTAAGAGTTTTCATAATTCTGCCGACCTGATAATCCACACCCCATTCTATAGAGGCATAATAATATCTCATTGTCTCGGTGAGGTCTGAATCCTTTATGCGGTCGTAATGCAGGGCCCGGTACTGTTCATCCAGCCTGGCGCATAAATTTTCAGGATGTACGAACGGAGGAAGAACAATTTCTTTACTGGAGTATTTGCTTGTATATTCGGAAGGCGCCATATAGGGCGGATGCGGGTCAAAATAACTGACGTGAAGAAAAAACGGCTCATTCTTTTTTGTTCTGTTAATAAAGTTTACAGCGTCGTCGGTATTCATCCGTGGGTGACACTTTTCTTCGGGCCATAATGTGTCACTGTGCCAATACGGCGGAACAAATTTGCTGTAAGCTCTAAATGGTTCCCGGGCCCTAATCGAACACGAGTCCAGACCCCCAAGAACAGCTTTTGAATAGGTATGATTTTTACCAACCCATCCTGTCCGGTAACCACGCCGTTGAAAATAGCCCAGCATAGAGCCGGTAAGTGAATCTATTAATTTACTGCTTTTATTAGCAAGGCTGCCATGCTGATGCGGATATAGTCCACTGAATAAAGAAATTCTTGACGGAACACAGACAGGATTATTTACAAAAAAGTTTTCGTATAATGCTCCTGCCGCGGCCATTTTATCCAAATTGGGAGTGCGGGCGTTGGGATGTCCAAGACAGCTCAGGGCATCAAAACGCATTTGGTCGCAAATGATAAAGACCACATTTGGTGGTGGGCCGGAGCTTTTTCCCTTAAGGATTGAAGGAGCATTGAACGCAGTAACGGCGGCTGCCGATGTTTCTACTGTTTTCTTAAGAAAATCACGACGGTTCAGGATGTTGTTCATTTTAATCTTTCTTTAATGTTCAGGTCTTCGATAGTCCTTCGCGAATATTATAAGTCATTTTAACCAGTATTTCACCTATTGAGCTTTATTGATTGTAAAACAAGCGGGGCCTATACCGAATCGAATCAGTATAGGCCCCGAATTTACTCTAATCTGTTATCTAAACGACACAATCAACTACCTGGGATTACGGAGCATAGAGACGAATATCATCGAAGTACATCATGCCCGCCCCGCCGGCTACAGGATTATTTCTATTGCCAAGGCCGAGAGTAATCGTATTGACATTGGCAAGGTTTACACCGAACGCCTGCAGGTCGATAGTCCATTCGGTCCAGGCAGAAGCCTTCGCCGCATCAGGATTATCATTGGTAACGGCCGCGCTGCCATTGAGGACAACATACATCGGTTCAGCGGCATTAGTCGGGGCGCCTCGGTACCAAATTGTTAAACTATTTACACCTTTGACTGTCCAGTCACGATTGGAAGTCAATGTCAAAGTAGCCTCTGATTTGCCAACGCCATTGTCGTATGCAAAAGGCATCGACTGACTGCCACCATGAACGATAGTCTGCTCGGCAAACGGAGGATTGGCATTACCAACGACGGAGCCGTTTAATGCAGGGTTGTCAAATCCGTCCAGCCATACATTAAATATCCTGTTGCTCGCCGGGTCAGAGGGATCAAGGTCATTGTAAGATTCAAAATCTTCAATGATAAGGAAGCTGGCTGTGGCAAAGCTCCAGAGCGGGCCTGTCCACGGACTGTCGGCGTTGGCATTATTGGCCTCATCGACACGCCAGTAGTAAGTAGTATTCCACTCAAGCTGAGCCGGTTCATAGCTCTCAGAACCAAGATTTCCGCTGCCTTTATATTCAGGAGAACTCGTATCGGCGTTTTTTACGGCATCTGCGTCAGTACCGAAATAGACCTCATGTGATGCACCAAAGACTCCAGGTGTCCAGGTTAGAATAGGTGTTTGCGTTACGTCCACAGCGCCATTAGCCGGGCCAAGGGGCTCAACGGCGCCTTCTGTTGTAAAGCTCCAGACATCGCCTTTATGTGTAGCGAAGATATCGAACTCATCGACCCGCCAGTAGTAAGTCTTGGCCATTTTAAGTGTACCGGGAGTGTAATCCGTAGTACTATTAGGGAGACCGCCGGCGGCATTGTTAACATCGTCAAAATTGTCACCAAAATATACATAGTGCAGTTTCGAACCAAAACCCGCTGTCCATTCAAGGACAGGCTCCGGGATAACAGACTGGGCACCATCTGCCGGGTCTGGGAAGTAAGCTGTCTTTGGGGGAATACTAAAGCTCCAGACTTCGCCTTTCCACGGACTATTCGGCTCGGTATCATTGACCTCATCAATTCGCCAGTAGTACGTAGTACCGGGAGCAAGACCATCCGGATAAGGAAATCCGGGGAAGCCCACAACGAAAAACGTTGAGGCCTGATTACCCTGAAATACGCTTTCAGCTCCGGCGCTAACATCATCAAAATTCTCACCGAAGTACACATCGTGCGAGGCTGCGTTACCTCCCGATGACCAGCTCATGCTCAACCACGTATCCTCATGGAGGGTACCTTTATCCGGGATTGGGCTATATGCATTTGGTCGAGCTGCAAGCTTTCTTACCTCGGCCGCCGACAACGCTCGGTTGTAAATACGTATCTCATCCATGAGGCCCTCAAAATAACCATACGCCATTCCGCCAAAGTGGATTGGCGCATTTACCACTTCTCGTGGGGAAGTGAGGCCTATACGAACGTTACTGCCATTAAGGTAAATTGTCGGCTGTTTGTTGTCATAAACTATCATGATGTGATTCCAGTCACTTCCTATATCAGCCTGATATACAGCAGTTGCTGGCATATAGTTACTGCCATGCTCATAAACTAAAATGCCATTTGTTCCGACAGATAGTCCCGCTCCGCCATCTGTTTCCCCTCCATGTTGCGGGTCGAATGCATATCTTTGACTATTTACCCCGCCCGTGCCGGATATCGATTCCGGATCAATTTCGTGAGTAGCCGAAGTTTTCAGCCATCCTCCGAAACTAAATGTATCAGTTGGTCTTCCATTAGCTCCTACGGTAACATCATCATCGATTCCATCAAAGCCTAAAGCGAATCCTTTTTGACCGGCTTGCTGGTAAAGTACGCCCTGGGCGGATGTGCTGTCATTATGATTATCGCTCTGGTCAAATAATGTTCCACTTGCTTCCTCAAACTTCCACCAACCAACAAGGCTCGGGTCAGTATCTTGTGCTATGCTATTCAGAGGTAGGCCCAGCAACAAAATAAAAGAAACCAAATACATCAATTTTCTACACATAACAGTCCTCCTTGTAAAAGAGTAAAATTACCATGCTTTGGCACGTACCAAAATCCCGACCTTCCGGGATTTTCTTCGATAAGCATTTAGAATTCTTACCTACACCAAAAGAATATTCCTTCTGACCTGCCACTACCTCCTTCTTTCAAAAGCTCGGTGTTAAAATGTTATTTGAAATGCATAAATATTTCCTTGCGAAGTACAAAGTCGTTACTTAAACTCAATGCTTCACTCATCACCTTCCGCTAAAATAATTCATCCTTAAATCAGATAGATATGGCTTGTCGGAAGACTAAAGTCCACAGCTTTTCTATATAATGTATACCAAATCCCCCATCTTCCCGTCAAGAAAAAAATAGCGATTAATCATGCTTATCAGTTTTTTTATTGGTAGAGAAAAACGATATGATGTATAATATGTTCTGAAATGGTATTCAGGAAAAAATACAAAACCCTAATGAAACAGGAGGAACATTTCGCGCATCTCTTAAAGTTATAACAAATGCAGTTTGAAATGGAAGGTGGTTATATGTACAAATCAAGAGGGTTCACGTTAATAGAATTATTGGTTGTAATTGCCATTATTGCATTGTTAATGGCGATATTGATGCCGGCCCTGGCACGAGCGAGGAACCAGGCAAGGACGGTTTCCTGTCAGGCGCTGCTCAAACAATGGGGGATTATCTGGTCAATGTATTGCCAGGACAACGATGGTTATTTCAGTGTAGGCCAGGTTGGCGGCTCCGGGTGGCATCGGGGTGAATGGATTATTTGTCTGCGTTCTTTGTACCGGACAAAGACAAAAATTCTAAGGTGTCCGATGGCCACAAAGAGACTCCCTACCGGAGAAGAGTGGGGTGGTCCATTCCATACGTACTATATGCCGGTTGGTGGAAGTGGAAGCACTGGAGGCGGTGAAGAACCCAGCTACGGAGGAAATAACTGGATTTATCATCCGCCGGCGGGAGTTGCGAATATTCAGAGTCGTCCCACGGAATGGAACTGGAGGACGCCAAATACCAAGGGCTCAGCTAATGCGCCCGTGTTAGGAGATGCGATGTGGAGGGGAGGCGGCCCTTATGAAAACGGTACTCGCGGCGACCCTGCTCCCTTACATGACGGCCAGTGGTTGGGTTACAACAGAGAAATGATGCATTTTGCCATCAACCGGCACAACGGATTTGTAAATCAAGTTTTCATGGACTGGTCCGTCAGGAAGGTTGGACTTAAAGAGTTGTGGAAACTCAAATGGCACAAAGAGTACAATATTAACGGCCCCTGGACTACAGCCGGCGGGGTAACGGCAAGTGACTGGCCGGATTGGATGAGAAGCTTCAAGGAATATTAGCGGCAGTAAAGGGCCTGTTTTTTTCGTATAGTAAAACCCGCGATAAAGGTGACACTATTTCCATTTGCATTTGCGAGTTGTCAGGCGATGCTCGCCGTGGCAATCCGTACAATATTTTTTATCGTTGTTGTCCGCGAAGAGGGGCTTGTGCTGTTCGGTGTCGATTTTGTCTTTAGTATGGCAACCCATACAGAATGGATTAATCTTTTCTCGCGGATACATTGTTTCAGGTGCTGTGCCGTTTCCGCCTGATGCCCATGATTCATCAGCGATATGTTCGTCGGACTCGCCGTGACAATATGCGCAGCCCATACCCTGACGTGCGTGAGTTACGGCAATTTTTTCCTGCATGTAGTTGACATGGCAGACAAAGCATCGGCTATTATCAGCCGTCGATTCGGATGACAAATCTCCGCCCGGCTCATCATCAAGTAATAATAGAGGTTCATCATCGAGTAACAGAAGCGGTTCATCCTCCGTTTCAGCTTCTGTGGATGTTACGGATTCTATGCTGATCACAGGTTCCGGTTTTGCCTGTTCTTTTTGAGTTGATTTTACGTTTTGGCAACAAGCTCCGACAACAACTACGACCCCGAGAATGAGCATCAAGAAATAATATTTCATACTTTCTTTCTTTGTATTAATTTAGACGACAAGACATGCGCTATTACTTTAACACAAAACGAACTGTTAATTGGACAAAGGTTACAGTTTAGACATACTGCCAGTTCTTGAGCCACTGGTAATTTTTCGGAAGTACTGCCAGGGTCTCTTTGTTTACGTTGTCCAGTTCAGCCTTTTCTTTGATATCGAGCTGGCGGCGTTCCATAATGGCCTTTGCGACATTATTAACATAATGCATACTGTTCATTCCCGGGATTGGGATTACAGTGTTGGTGTTCAATATGTATCGAATGGCCAGGCGGGCGCGTCGATCTTGTTCTGTCTGGTCGCCTCTGCTGAAGAGTGAGCCGGCGGCAAAAGGCTTGATACCGAAGGCGCCGACATCCTGCTTCTTAAGGGCTTCGAAGACACTGTCTTTCGGGGCTCTTTTGCTCATCGTAGTAAACGGGAAACAAACGCAATCAATTTGCGGGAAATACTCAATCATAAACTTGATCCATCTGCGGTCATGTGATGAGAAGCCGATGAAACGTGCCTTGCCCTGTTTTTTAGCTTTTTCCAGAGCGCCGACAACTTCACAGGAAGTGTTGAATGAATGTCTTCCGCCCGGTTCGTAACAGGTGATACGCCATAGATCGGTATATTCCTGTTTTGATTCTTTAAGCAATCCATCCAGAACTTCCATCAGTTTTTTGGTGGTGCGGTATTCTGTCTGGCGTGCTTCTTTGCCGCAATGTGAAAGTGCCAGATACATTTTGTCGCGGCGCCCTTTAAGGGCTTTGGAATCTCTGATGACCTCGCCTCTCGTGCAGGCATCGATGTAATTAATACCTACGTCTATGGCGCGGCTGACAATATCATTGCGTTCGGCCTGTTTGCTTCTGGAGTGCCCGCCGAGGCAAACCGCGGAGATCATAAGATTGGTCTTGCCCTGCCGGCGATATTCCATATTCTGGTTGTAGTTGAGAATCTTGGATGTATTAACTGGAGCAGCTTTGGCATTGTTGCTGGCGGCTCCGAGTCCGACAGCTACACCTGCGGCGGCTATTGCACTGTTCTGCATAAATCGGCGTCGAGTAACTTTATTATTGTCCATTGTTTATCTCCTTTCACGTCTTAGAGATTTTCATTTTGATTTGGTTAACGGCTTATTAGTCTGCAATTTATAGATGGCGTTTATTTCATCTTCTGAAAGAGCACGGTTGTAGATACGGACATCGTCGATTGTTCCTTTGAATCCGTCGCCTATGGTGACGTCCAACTCGTTGCCGGTGTCAATAGGCCAGAGGTCCAAAAGTCCGATGTCATGGATTTCGGCAAGGACCCCGTCCTTATAAAGTTTGACATCATCATAGAGATTCGGCAGTTCCGCTTCCTCCACTACTGCTGCTACATGATGCCAACGGTCGTCGTCGGTCTCTTCGTTGATATAGAGGTATCCACCATTGGGTCTTATACCAATACGGCCCCTGATAAATCCGAATGTAAACATCTTACCGAAATCATCCATGCCCCAGGACATGATTTCGCCTTTTGTTTCTGCCGTCCTGCACCATGCTGCTACGGTTCGGGGTAGCGTTCCTGTAACACCTTTGTATTTGGTTATCTGTACAAAACCGTCACCGCGGCCGAACTTCAGAGCTTTTGATATCCTCCCTGAGGCAGAATCTTTTTTGAAAGATAAACCTTCTCTGAGGAATCCCTTGTGATTGTGTTTCGAAGAGTCCGCAGCGATTATGCCTGATGTCTCGTCGAACTTCCACCAACCGGCAAGATTCGGGTCGGTATCAAGAGTTGTTGGCTTGTCCCCGGCCTGGGTAAAAGTAGTCCACGTCAGGCATAGTATTAACGCTAAACTAAAAAAAATTGAAAAATATGGCCTTCTACTCATAATACCTCTCCTAAATTTCATATTTCCCATTTTGAATCTGCCCATTGTCGAAATTGAAATTCAATTGTACTAATATATCAAAATTTGTGTCGAAAAACAAACTGATATGACTTTTTTTGAAATATTTTATTCAGATGAATTTACGAAACATAAAATGCATGGTAAGGTTGAAGAGGTTGAAAAACAAGACAGGATTTGTTATACTTCAAATCTTTCTGTAAATTGGACTATTACCGAGTAAATGTTAAAGGAGATGAAGATGAACAAGACAAAACATTCCATTAATCTTTTTACGCTGGTTTTTGCGTTATTGACTTTCCTTTTAGCCGGTGTGGTTAATGCCCAGTCAGGAATCGTTCTCAGAGGGCGCAGAGGCCCGGGCAAGGGCAAACATATAGTTTTTGTCATTGGCGATGATGAATACCGCTCCGAGGACCTGATGCCACAGCTTGCCAAGATATTAGCTGTTCGGCAGGGTTTTAAGTGCACCATGCTGTTTGCCGTAAACAAAGAGACCGGCGAGATAGACCCGAGGACACTTGATAATATTCCCGGGCTCAAAACTCTCGAAAAGGCCGATCTGATGGTGATGTTCCTGCGTTTCCGTGAGCTGCCTGATAAACAGATGAAATACATCATTGACTATACGAACTCAGGTAAGCCCATTATAGGTTTGAGGACAGCCACGCATGCGTTCAATTACACCAAAAATAAAAAGGGTCCCTACGCCAAATACACTTTTAGAAGCAAGGAATTGGATGGTGGATATGGTCGACAGGTTTTTGGTGAGACGTGGATTAATCACTATGGACATCACAATGTGGAAAGTACTCGCGGGCTTATCGCGAAAGGTATGAAAAACCACCCGATAGTAAAAGGTATTGAAGATATCTGGGGCCCTTCCGATGTTTACGGTTTAACAACCCTAACTGGCGATTCCAAGCCTTTGATTATGGGACAGGTTCTTTCCGGTATGGAGCCGAAAGATAAGCCTAATCCGGATAAGAAACTTGTGCCTGTTGCCTGGACAAAGACCTACACTGGCGAGAAAGGCAAGTCCGCCCGCGTTTTCACAACGACAATGGGACACTCGTTTGACTTCAATAGCGAAGGTTTCCGGCGCCTGCTTGTGAACGCCTGCTTCTGGGCGATGAAAATGGAAGATAAGATTCCGGCCAAAAGTAATGTCGATTTTGTCGGCGAGTATAATCCAAATCAGATTGGTATGGGTAAGCATAAAAAAGGCCTGAAACCGTCGGATCATAAGCTTAAGTGAACCCCCTGCATCCAACGGTGATTTATAAATACCTATATTAAATTGAATCTCTGGGGAAAAAATAGTATTTTATCTATACATAAACTCAACGACGTAGCTGAGTTGACTCTGAATCAGACATATAAGGTTTGAGGAGAAAACTATGCAACAAAAGCAAAGCCAACCGAATAAGACCAATGATTTGACCCGGCGCGAGTTTATGCGTGATGGTGCGATAGCCGCGGCGGGTATGGCTGTGGGTTTTGGCGCTGCGGGCAGTAAGAATGCCTTTGCAGATGGTGTCATCCGAAATACCCCCAGCTACAATCCCGATATGGAATATCGGCGGCTCGGGAAAACCAACATTTGGGTTTCGGCCGTGTGTTTAGGGGGGCACTGGAAACGAGTTGATAAGATGGTGCCCGGTGTTTTTGCGACCAAGGCCTGGCTGAGTGCAAAGCTCGACATGGACGGCTTTGTTAAGAATCGTCGCGATGTCGTAACTCGTTGTATGGAAGTGGGTATTAACTATATCGATGCATGCACCTGGCAGGAGGTAATGACATATAGCAGAGCGCTTAAAGGCAGACGTGACAAGATGTACCTCGGATTTTCCTGGTACCAGGAGGAGATGCGAAAGAAAGATTTCCGCACGGTCAATGCTCTGCTTGGAACTCTCGAGAAGGGAATGCGCGAAGCGAAACTCGATTACGTAGATGTCTGGCGCATCACAATGCTTTCTCAGAGCGGAAGACATACCACCAGCGAAGTGGATGAAATGATGGGTGCCCTTGAGAAGGCCAGGAAACAGGGTAAAGTTCGTTTCACAGGACTATCCTCGCATGACCGTGAGCATATTAAGTGGATGATTGAGACATACCCCACTGTACTTCAGGTTGTCTGCACACCTTACACCGCAAAAAGCAAGGTGCTGCCTACGGACAGTGTTTTCGATGCAATTAAGAAGCATGATGTAGGCGTCTTCGGCATTAAGCCGTTCGCAGGTACTTCGCTGTTTAAGGGTGATAGTTCACCAAACAGCCCGACCGCCGAAGAAGACGACAAGCTTGCGCGTATGGCTATTCGATATATTCTTGGCAACACGGCTTTAACGGCGCCTATTCCGGGCATGATTAATCCACAACAGGTGGATAATATGGCCAGGGCCGTCAAGGAGCATCGCCAGCTCGACGTGGCTGAGGCAAAGGAATTAGAAGAAGCGATGGACCAAGCCTGGGCAAAGCTGCCGGCACATTACAATTGGCTGAAAGACTGGGAATACGTGTAGTAGCCCATCTTGCCTGTATGACATAGAGCCCTTGTTTTCCGATAGCGATTGATATCGACGATGCAGCAGTTACGAAAGCATCAGCCGAAGCGATGGATGTGTAATAGTGATTCTCTGTCACTGATTTCTCATGTGAACTAATCTTCTGAGTTTCTATGGAAAGGACATGAAAATGAAGCGTAGTGAGCAGAAGAAACGCTTGTTTGTAATGGCCGGAAATAAAGGAATAATTTGCCTTGTGATTGCAGCATTGATAGCTGGTTGTGCCTCAACGCCTTTTGTTGACAAAGCGGAGCGAGGAAAATCAGCGATAAATAAGCTGGTTATTCACACCGACAAAGGCAAGGAAACTATTAACAGGAATATTTACGGCCACTTCTCTGAGCACTTGGGCAGGTGTATCTACGATGGTTTATGGGTCGGTGAAGATTCGAAAATTCCGAACACACGCGGTATTCGTAATGACGTAGTCGAGGCTTTAAGGCGGATTAAGATACCGGTGCTGCGCTGGCCGGGCGGTTGCTTTGCCGATGAGTATCACTGGAAAGAAGGTATAGGCCCACGCCAGCAACGTCCCAGCATGATAAATACCCATTGGGGTATGGTCAAAGAAACCAACGCCTTCGGTACTCATGAGTTTCTGGATTTGTGCGAACAGCTTGAATGCGAGGCGTACGTTGCAGGTAACGTTGGCTCCGGTACTGCTGAAGAGATGCAGGACTGGGTCGAATATATGACGTCCGATGCCGATAGCGAAATGGCCAACCTTCGCCGGTTCAATGGACGGGACAAGCCATGGCGGGTAAAATACTTCGGCGTGGGTAATGAGAACTGGGGTTGTGGCGGAAATATGTCACCGGAATATTACGCCGATCTATATAATCGCTTTCAAACCTATGTACGCAGCTACTCCGGCAACCGTATCGTCAAAATTGCATGCGGGCCCGGCAGCGAGAACTACCCGTGGATGACAACCGTTATGGAACGTTCTCATCGAAGAATGAATGCGATTAGTCTTCATCACTATGTCCGGGGAACGGGCAACTGGACTAAAAAGGGAAGCGCGACACAGTTCGATGAGGTGGAATGGTTTGCATTGATGAAAAACACGCTGACTATCAACCCGTTACTGAAGAATAATATCGAGATAATGGATCGGTTCGATCCCCGCAAACGTATCGGTTTGTTCGTAGATGAGTGGGGTACGTGGTGGGACACCGAACCCGGCACGAACCCAGGTTTCCTGTACCAGCAAAACACCATCCGGGATGCAGTCTCAACCGGCATATTCCTCAACGCTTTCAACAATCACTGCGACCGCGTGAAAATGGCAAACATTGCACAGACCGTCAATGTCTTGCAGGCGATGATTTTGACTAAAGCCGAAAAGATGGTCCTGACGCCGACCTATCATGTTTTTGAGATGTACAAAGTCCATCATGATGCTGTGATGCTGCATGTTGAGCTGCAATGCGGTGATTACCGGTTCGGAGACGAAAAAATTCCGTCCATCAATGTTTCGGCCTCTAAAGATACCACGGGAAAGATTCATATAACACTTTGCAATCTGGACCCCACAAAATCAGCAGAACTTGTTTGCGAGCTTCAAGGTACCAGACCTTCAAGCATATCAGGCCGGGCATTAACAGCAGATGCTATGAACGCGCACAATACTTTTGATAATCCCCAAGAAGTCCAACCCGTTGCCTTCGATAAATTTGATTTTGAAGGTAATATTTTAACGGCAACGCTGCCGCCCAAATCTGTTGTGCTCTTGGGGATTAAATAATTAAGTAACTGTAATTTACACAAATATTGATGAGGCAGGATATGAATCGACGCAATTTCTTAAAAGCCGCAGGTATTGGAATAGCATCCTTGGCAATGCCGGGCTGTGCCGATGGCTTGCAGTCAGGCTGCGGTATTGCAGGTTCCGGGAAACCTAATATCGTTTTTATTATGGCCGACGATATGGGCTATGGCGACCTCGGCTGCTACAATAAGAAATCAAAGATTCCAACGCCTAATATGGACGGCTTAGCAACCGAAGGTATGCGTTTTACCGATGCCCACTCTCCATCTGCCGTCTGCACCCCTACCCGCTACGGTGTGCTGACGGGGCGATACTGCTGGCGAAGCCGCCTGAAAAGGGGTGTTCTCGGCGGTTATTCACCGGCTTTAATCGATTCTAATCGCATGACGGTAGCCTCAATGCTAAAACAATATGGTTATACCACCGCTTGTATCGGCAAGTGGCATCTTGGCCTGGGCAACAACAAAAAGACAGATTACGATAAGCCGCTCGTTCCCGGCCCCAATGCACTTGGCTTTGATTATTTTTATGGGATCCCCGCGTCACTGGATATGACTCCATACTGCTATGTTGAGAACGACCGGCCCGTGGTAAAGCCTACATTAACAACCGAAGCCGGCAAGGCCAATGAAGATGGCTGGTGGCGGGCCGGAGCAATCGCGCCGGGTTTTAAGCATGTCGAGGTTCTGCCAAGACTGACTGAAAAAGCAGTGGAGTATATCGACGACCATACTAATACATCACCGGACAAACCTTTCTTTATGTATTTTCCCCTGCCGGCACCCCACTGTCCCATCGCCCCTGCTGATTTTGTCAAAGGACGCAGCAAAGCGGGAGGCTATGGCGACTTTGTCGTAGAAGTTGACTGGACGGTTGGGCAGGTTGTCAAGGCTCTGCAGCGCAACGGACTTACCGGCAATACATTGATCTTCCTTACCAGTGATAACGGCTCGCCGGGCCGGACAAAGATAAAGCGAGACCCATATTCGATTATAGAAATTTACAGTCACTATCCCAATGGTGATTTGCGCGGCGTCAAGGCCGACTCCTGGGACGGTGGCCATCGCGAACCGTTTATAGCCCGTTGGCCGGGCAAAATTCCCGCTGGCACTACTAACGATGAAATCATCTGTCTTACGGATTTAATGGCGACTTGTGCGGCTATTGTCGGCGCAAAACTTCCCTATAATGCCGGTGAAGACAGTTTCAATATACTGCCCGCTCTCTCGGGTCAAAAGCTAAATAAGCCGATACGCGAAGCTATTGTGCACCATTCCCTCTCAGGAATGTTTTCCATCCGGCAGGGAAAGTGGAAGCTCATATTAGGCCTCGGCTCCGGCGGCTTCACTAAGCCACAAAAAATCAAACCCAAACAGGGCCAGCCAGCCGGACAGCTTTATAATCTCCAGGATGATTTAGCCGAAAGCAACAACTTATGGAGCAAACATCCCCAAATCGTCGAGCGGCTGACCAAGCTGCTGGAAAAGTATAAAGAACAAGGCCGCACACGCCCGATTTAGTAAGCCGCTTTTACGATGATGAAAATCTCCGATCAACAGGAGCAGATATATGACTACGCAAAACTGCACACGACGTTCTTTTCTAAGGTCTATGGGTATAGGAGCCGCGTCGCTTGCAATGCCCGAATTGGCTGTTGGCAGAGCAAAATTTGTACAACGAAAGAGCCAAAGTCCCAATCTGCTGATTATCCACACAGACCAACTGAGCTGCTGGGCTATCAGTATCTATGCAAAGCAGCGGACCGACACGGCGAACTATGGGAAGGTTCTCGTAAAAACGCCTTACATCGATTCTCTTGCACAAGAAGGTGCAATCTTCTATAACTTCTTTACCAACAGCGCAGTTTGCACGCCTTCCCGAGGTTGTCTTGTTACCGGGCGATATCCGCACGCTCATGGTGCTTATAAAAACAATATAGAGTTGAATCGCGATGAGATAACTATCGCCCATATCCTGCAAAATAACGGCTATGAAACCGGCTATGCGGGAAAGTGGCACATTGACGGGCCGCCGAAACCGGGCTGGCTCAAGCCCCAGCGTTCTATGGGATTTGCGGACTGCCGTTTTATGTTCAATCGAGGCCACTGGAAGAATATAGTTGACCAGCCCGAAGGAAACCCGGAAGTGTCACCTTATAAAGTTATTGGTGATAAAAAGACCTTTACTACAGACTGGCTTGCCGGCAAAACAATAGATTTTATAAAAAAGCCCAAACGAAAACCTTTCTTCTATATGGTGAGTATCCCCGACCCTCATGGGCCGTTCACTGTCCGTGAGCCGTATATGAGTATGTACAAACCCGAGGATATGACAGTTCCGAACAACTTTAAGGAGTCACCTACAAATAAAGGTAATAAGAAAACAGCCGTGCAGATGCAAAAGAGCAAGGCATATTACTGCGGCCTTGTAAAGTGCATAGACGACAACGTCGGGCGTATCCTTAAAGCACTAAAAGACGAAAGTATTTTCGATGATACAATCATTGTTTTCACAACCGACCACGGTGAATATATGGGCGAGCACGGCCTTTATGGAAAGAATCAATGGTACCGAACCGCTTACCAAATCCCGTTTATAGTTCGCTGGCCGAAGAGAATAAGACCCGGCACCGTGATTAATAATTTCGTGACCAATGTTGATGTCCAGCAAACTCTTCTCGGTCTGATGGGAATTAAGCCGTGCGGGCGGGAACAGGGCCGAGATGCCTCCGGCCTGCTACGAGGCAAGAAAATCAAATGGACTAACGAGGCGATGATTCATCATTCATCACTCGAATCAGCGGGAATTTTTACGCCCGAATACGAGCTTGTCTTAAAATCCAAAGGTAATCACATGCTCTTCGACCGTATCAACGACCCGGAGCAGACTAAAAATCTCTACAATAATCCAAAGTACACGAAAGTTATGGGAGATTTAGCCAAGCGCATTGTCCGCCATAATATCGACGTTAGCGCTCCTGCTGCGTCCTGGCTGAAAAAATTAAATATCGGCTAAAATTCTTTTTCGATCAATATTTATTTGTCGGCTCACCCAGAGCATTTAGAGGCTGTTCGATAATTAATTTATCTCCCAAAGTCTCAGCCAGGTTTGGTAAATCATATACTTTTAATGCTCCGTGGACATTGTTTACGAATTGATTTACAGATATACCTGACTCAATGACATCAGACCAGCAGACAAGCCCTCGCGTAAGTTTAACCGATCCGAACAAATTCGGTTCGAGTGCCGCGGCGTGCAGGGCTGGGATGCAAACGTTACCGGTCGCAACCAAATCCACGGGACCATCTTTTTGCTCTTGCAGAAATCGCGCACAGGTCAATATATCTTCGCCGCGCATTCCAACGTATGACCGGCCTAATAGATATGCGGTATAAACATTTTTCCAATCGAACCCTGTCGCCTCTCCAAGTTTACTCTTTGAACCTTGTTGGGTTTCACCCGTTCCGCGGACATCTACGGCTAAGACCGACCGTCCGGATTTAACTAACTTCTCAATAGGCCCGCCCGCCCCGGCATCCTCTTTGTTCCCTTTTTCATGTATATACAACACAAATCCCTTGGAATCTGTTTGTTTGGCTGTAAACATAAGGGCCGGCAGATATATGCCATCTTCGGATTTTAGAATCATTTTTTTAATAAAGTATCCGTCTCTCTCAATGACACCCAACACCTCGACTTTCGGCTCAGGCAGCTCCTCTAACTTTCGGATACCCGTTATTGTACGTATCTGGTTAAGCATTTTACTTTGCGATGTTTTTGTCCAAAGTCTCTGACGCTTTCCGGCTAATTTCTTTTCATAGTCCCTGTTCAAATCGTATGTTGACCGTGCCCCTTGCAGATTCATAACCTGGCCGGTAGGTGAACATTGAATTTCTTCTTCGCTGAGCAATTTAACGGCCGGTTCGGTTATCGGCTCGTCTTTTTTAAGCAGCCATCGTGCCATCCATCTTACGACCCCCTGCCGCTGGATCTTATTGTAATTGTGAGAGGCATCGTTTTCCAACAGGTCTATACGTTCAGCAAATCCCATGCGTGTATAGAGACGCTTTGCATAGCGGAAGGAGTTCCAGACCCCCTGGATATCAAAGAAGTCATTGGTCGCGGCACAGATGATGGTCGGTTTCGGCGCCCGCATCATAAGGTAGTCTGCGTGGTCCATTCCGAAAGCAATCTGACCGTAAATGTTCTGTTCGGCATCCTGTGGTCCGATGGTTGATAGAAGGCGCTCGAAACTCGTAATATAACAGCTCGGTGCCGCTGCAACGATGCGGTCGTCAAGTGACATCAGATGCGAGGTCTGAGTCCCCCCGCCGCTGTTGCCTGTGCAGCCGATGCGATTAGGATCAATTTCCGGACGCGATTGCAGATAGTCAATACCTCGCATACTGTCCCATAATTCAAACGAGGCCGTATTGCGGCCGAGAAGAATACTACCGACTCCTACCATAGTGTGGGCCTTTGTTCCCTGCAAATCAGGGAACTGTGAAAGCAGTTGGCTGCGCTCACCCTGGTCGATAGGGTCAAAGACCATCGCCGCCATACCATTTAGCGCCAGCAATGCTCCCATAGTCTGATAGGCTTCAGAGGCCTTACCATTCCGGCTGTGACCGCAGGGTACCAGCACGCCGGGGTAAGGTGCTTTATGTTTTCTGGAATCTGGCAAGAATAAAGCGGCGCTTACATAGTGCTTCGGCTGGCTCTCGAAAATAATTTTTTCCACTTTATAGCCGCGTCGATGGACTTCACCCGTGATGCGCGCTTTCAGAGGTGTTCGTCGCGGCAAAGGGCCGATAGCTTCGAGAAATTTATTACGAAGTCGCTTTTGGTACTCGACTATCTGTTCCGGCGTCTTGCGCTGCTCATAATCTGCTTTCCAACGCTCAAACTCCTTTTGTGCCTGGCTTAGCAGGTAATGTTTCATCATATTGACCGGCTTTACACCTTTGATAGTATCGGGCAAGACTTTAAGATTTTCGTCCGCAAACGTTACGGTATTAAGAAGTAAAGACAGACACATAACCGCAATGGACACCTTTTGTAGATTCATAATTCGCCTCCTGTTATCTAATATTTTTCATATCACATTTATCCGGCAGGACAATTGAGCTTTAGTTTGCCGTTATTTCACGGGCAACTGGTATAACGATATACTCAGTGCAGGTACTTTAAGTTTACTCGATACATTATCAATAGCCTTTTCAATAATTCGAACACGCGGTTCTTTTCCCGGTTCATTGTAGGCCATAGGGTCTTTGTGAGCGATTAGCCACAGCCGTCCTCTTCCGCTAAGCCGGGTGCCTTCCACGTCAATCGGCAGTTCATGTTCCTGCTCGGTTGGATTAACGATGGCGACGGTCAGGGCCTTGCGGTCGCTTGTCCATGCGGCTGCAACGTCAAGCGGATATGTCTCGCCGGTGACAGCGACGGGTATCGTTCCAAAATGGTTGCGATAGAGTTTCAATGCCAGGCCCGTCGTCTCGAATGCCGCTTCGGTTTTGGTGGTTTTGATACAGCCGATGACATTTACCGTCTGGGCATAGTTAGCCAGGAAGATTATATCTGAATGACGAAAATATTCGTGCAGCCCTTTGGCGATACCCAGACCGTCTTTATGAAAATACCTTGTTCCCAGCTCGCCGAACTGATGCGGGCCGTACCAGTAGTTCCATTCGGTCATGGCTATTCGGATATCTTTTCCTTTCAGGGAATCAAGTTTTTGACGGAGCTGTTGATGGAATTCAACTTTTCGTTTGATATTGCTGGCGATTTGCGAGGTATGTTCGATCAGGCTCGGTTTTTCCTGACAATAAAAGTGTTCAGCCATAAGGTCAATATGATTCGAGCAGCTATTAAGTAAACCTTCACTCCATGAACCGGCATTCCCCGAAGCGATCGGGATGATGTCTGGGTCCACCTTTCGCATTATATCTACAACCCAGTTATGTTTTTGGACATAGTGCTCCATTTTCATATGACCGAGCTGCCAGGCTCCAAACATTTCGTTACCGATACACCAGTAGCGAAGATTAAAGGGTTCGGAGTCACCGTTTTCGGCTCGCATGGCCCCCATATATGTATTAACCGAACCATTGGCATATTCCAGTTGAGCAGCCGCCGAATAGGCATCCCCGAAACCTGTGTTGACAGTCACAAGCGGTTCGGTGTTGAGCAGACGGCAGAAACGAATGAATTCATTGAAGCCGAAGTCGTTGTGCTCGACACCTGTCCATGCGGGATTTTTACGAGGAGGCCGGCGATCACGTGCGCCGATTCCATCGCGCCAGTCGTAGCCGCTCACGAAGTTGCCGCCGGGCCAGCGGTACATCGGGGCGTTGAGTTCTTTAAGCAGTTCCATCGTATCGGCACGCATACCTTCGATGTTGTCTGCCGGCATAAGAGAGACCGTACCTACGAAACATGGTCCCACTGCTATATCGGAGACTTCGATTTGCAGCTTACCTTTTGAAGTATCTGCGCCGGCTGTAAACTTAAACCCAAACCTGCCATACTCTTTGGCAACAATAAGTGTTTGAATGGATTCACTTTCATCTTTTTCATTACCCCAGTGAAGCGATACCCTCACGTTTGAACTTTCTTCTTGCGGTTTGAGATAAATATAACCGACGTATTGTTTATCTTTTACCAGTCCTAGATCAAGTTGCTGGATACCGTTACCGGGCTGAATCAGCGGTGTGTGCTCGCCGACAAATGAATCTTCCTTGACCATAGTAACCGAATCGGACGAGCCGACAATTTGCCAGGGTGAGGCGCCTACTACCGCGAACGGATTATCCCGGGGGATGCTGCGTCTCCTGCTATATGGATTGTAATTCTCAGTAATCGGGAAATAGAACTTGCGGTCTTCGAGCATTTCGGCCCAGATACCCCCGTAAATACATCGGCCGAGGTGCTCTATAAACTGTCCGTAGATATACTTCGAGATAGGCTCAGCAGTCTTATCAGCATCGATCTTAACAACCGGCTTCATAGTTTTCGTGGAAAGCAGTTCAAGGCTCACATCGTCAAACCATGCCTTGCCTTTGGCCAGGCCCCAGCCGCCAAACAGACAATTAATCTGCACAGCAGCGTTATCGCTCGTATCAAATACAACCTCCACCTTTGTCCAGTCCTTGCTCCCGGTAACCGCCGGTGTTTGTGAGGGCTGGATGTTATGCAGATTCAGGAGAGCGCCTTTGCTTGACCCGGCAACCAGGTTTTCCGTTTTAATCCAGGCGGATAGCCTGTATTGTGAGTGCGGCTTGACGGTTACGGTAGTCAACCAGCCGGCATCGGCACCGTCTTGGGATGAAATCATAACGCTTCTGTTTCCAGTTCGATAATCGGAGGAGTATTTGAATTCGGCTTTCCCACCGTATGTTTGAGCTTTCCATGCGACAGGTTGATTATCGATTGCCTTTTCAAAAGAAGCATTTCGAATCATCCCTTCGGGCGTTACGGGCTGCGCCGCTGACTCATTACGTGCCAGCCAGACCGCCATTTCACCGGCGCCGCGGTGTGCCCACGCATAATAGGGAATCGCTGTGAAATCCTGCTCTTTCTTTAACAGGGTTTTGCCGTCATCGGAGTAGCTCAGGCCCACAGCCTTGGCGCGAACTACATTAACACCATTGAACATATCTTTACGATATTCACTTGTTAGTCTCGCTTCATCCGGCAGAACAAGATTAAGCGCATGGCCGTCGTTATCCGGCCATTCAGCACAATATACAATTGGACCTTTCTCCAATGCCACCTTTCCAACGTTGTCTGCCACTTTCTTGTGGGCCAGCACACGCCGCACCGGCATCGGCAAGTTTAATTCAATAACATCGCCCTTCTTCCATTGACGGTGAAGACGGGCAAAACCTTTGTCCATATAGAGGGTGGTTGTTCTTTTGCCGTTGACTTTCAATGATACTATATCATCACTGCTGCTTGCGTATCGATACAAATCACTTGGTACAGGTTTATTCTGCGCCCAGCCGGGAATGCGAATGCGAACTGTAAAGCTTGCTGATTTTTCAGGATTAATTGTTATCTTAACGGCACCGTCCCAGGGGTATCGAGTTTGTTGTTTTATCTGTACTGTGTTCCCTTTAATCCTGACAGTGCCGGTGCCGCCGGCGAACAGGTTGACATACAGATTGTCTTCATCCTGTGCGTATATGTATCCCGGAACCGAAGAGACAAAGCGGGTCATGTTTCCCGGACAGCAGGCGCAGCCGAACCAGGGACTGCGTTTATGTTGGCCCCGCGAGGCAAGAGGATTGGGATAAAAAAATGTGTCACCTTCCAGTGACACACCTGAAATCAATCCGTTGTACAAAGTCCGCTCTAATACATCTATATACTTTGCGTCACCGCCAAACAGAAACATCCGGTGGTTCCACATAACGTTTCCAATAGCGGCACAAGTTTCACAGTAAGCGGTTTCGTTGGGTAATTCGTAATTTTTGCCGAACGCTTCGCCCGAGCCCTTCGCCCCGATACCCCCGGTGAGATACAGTTTCTTGGAGACGACGTTCTCCCAAATCCGGTCGATTGCCTTAAGGTAACTGTGGTCTGCGGTCAATGCCGCCACATCCGCCATACCGCAATACATATAAGATGCACGAACGGCGTGCCCCACTGCCTCATCTTGTTCAGTAACTTTCTTATGCGATTGGTTGTATGGATTTCCATCAGGGCCGCGGGTATCAAGGAAAAACTCGGCCAGTCTAAGATACTTTTCGTTACCTGTTTCCCGGAAGAGTCTGGCCAGACCCATCTCAATTATCTGATGGCCCGGCGCTGTTTCATTCTTGCCAGGACCGAAGACCGTATCCAGAAAGTCAGCATTTTTAATAGCGACATTCAGCAGCGTACGTTTTCCGGTGGCCTGATAATGTGCCGCCGCCGCCTCATAGAGATGGCCCATGTTATACAATTCATGACTGCCGCTGAGTTTCGACCAGCGTTTATCGCCATACCAGTTGATTAAGTTCTTCGCCTTGTTTGTCCTGCATGTGAAAAGGTAGCCATCGTCCTCCTGTGCAGCCGCAATCTTGACTATCAATACATCGAGATATCTGTCAAGTTTCCGGTCCGGATGAACGTCTAAAGAGTAAGAAGCGCCTTCGAGAATTTTATAAGGGTCCGTATCGTCGAAAGGAAAGCTGGCTCGATGCTCGCCTTTCATCAGTCCGCCTGCTATGGCAAAATTATCAATCCGGCCGGTTTCTTCACACTTTCCGAAAGCGTAAGGAATTGTGACCTTTCTGTTCGTCTCAATCCGAGGCGCCCAGAAATCGTCGGTAAGCTCGACATCGGTAAAAGATACAGGCCCAATAGGATAATCTCTTTTGAAAATATTCTTTTCAGCGGCATGGCATACCTGAAGACCTGTTGCCAGAAAAATCCCAAGTATTAATATAGCTCTCTCTTTTACCCTCATGATATGCTCCTTTATATTGTTGCAGTATGTTTTGCCCGGCTGGAAAACTGTTAGAGAATCTCGTTCTATCGATGCTGATACACATCCCAGCCCATATAGTTATCAAGAGCTTCCGCTATTGCGTCGGCTTTTTCTATCTTGTTTACAGCAACGTGATGTTCGAAGCCCATCCTGCATATATATTGCAAAAGCCTTTGAAGATTTGCGATTTTCATCACGCCGTATCCACCGAATGAATCGAGTTTGTCGTTTGTGAACTGCCCTTCGCCTACATAAGCGCTGACGATGCCGTCGCTATCGTCGGTAGCGGTCCTGCAGAAAGTTGCCTTGCCCGGTGCTATCCTGCCGACAATGGTTCCGTAAGTGTTGTCCTTTCCGACGGCGCCGGCAATAATCTCCTGATAGTCCATTTTTGAACTTTTGAAAAATGACTTTGGCAGATTGCTGCAATGAAACAATACGGTCTTGTCGGGATCGGAGCCATAGTTATTGTTCCAGTCCAGAAGGGCGCTGGGCGCCCCGCCGGCCAATTGAAGAATGTACATCCCCAACAAACCTGTAATATCAACCTCACACGCGCTCGGAACCAGCGACTCGCTCATTATGCTCATAAGCGTACAGGGTACTATTCCAAAGAATTCCTCAAGAGAGGTCCAGCACTGAATGGCAGTACCGTCAAGCTCAGTCTCTTTGATCCATGTATCAACTACATAACCGAATTTGGCCATCTTCAAGAGCTTGTCGGCGGGAATTGATTTGGTCGGAATATATTTTGTGATAGCGTTTAATTTTCTCTTCACCGCTCTGTCGTTATCGCCGAGCCGGGCAACTCTTCCAAGGATTTCGGATAAATCTATCGTCTCAACCGAAATGCCTGACATTTCAAGGATTTTCTCGCTGAAGCGAACAGTATTAAAGGCACCCGTGCGGGCTCCGATAGCGCCAAACCTGGCATTCTTAAGACCTTTGATAATTCTGCACACCGAAGCAAAATCGCTCAAATCTTTTTTGAATTCAGCCGATGCAGCCTTCACAGTGTGTGAGTTCGTCAGCGTAAATGGAATACCGGCTTGCATGAGATTATTGCAAACACTCATCTTGCCGCAGAAAGAATCCCGTCTGTTGGCTAAGGTCATCTTGTCCTGAATATCCGGTTCGGCATGGATTAAAATCGGAACATTAAGCCCTGAGCGTTTGATTGTCTCGGCCACTCCTTTTTCATCACCGAAGTTCGGCAGTGTTACGATTATCCCGTCAATCTTGCCGGCCTTTTCTGAAAAAAGAGCCGCACATTTCTTAGCATCCTCAAAAGTCTCAACCGCCCCGTATTTCGTCTGCTGCATTGATAATGCAACCGAGTTGAAACCATTTTTCTTAAGCACATCAAGTATATTTTTTCGTCCCTGTTTTGCTAACGCATCCGGGAAAAAACCTCTGTTCCCAACGATTACTCCGAACGTTGTTTTTCTCATTTTCATTTCTCCTAAAAAATCAAGAGACAAAATTAAAGTTGGCCGTAATAAGCGTCCTTACCGTGTTTCCTCAGGTAGTGCTTGTCAAGAAGTGTTTTGCTAATAGGCCCCTGCTGAGGATTTATAGTTATAGTACCGAGAGCCATTGTCGCTGTCTGCTCCAGCACAACCATAGATTCGACAGAAGCAGCGGCAGATTTGCCCCAGGTGAAAGGGGCATGATTGGCGACAAGCACCGCAGGCATTTTCATTGGGTCCATACCCGCAAATCGTCTGACAATACACTTTCCTGTGTTTAGCTCATAGTCGCTTTGTATTTCATTTTCGGCCATTACATCAGTAACAGGTACCGCCCCGTAAAAGTAATCCGCGCCGGTTGTACCGAAACATGGAATTCCCTTACATGCCTGTGCCCACATAGTTGCCCCTGCCGGATGAGCATGGCATATACCGCCGATAGATTCGAATTGTTTGTAAAGTTCAAGATGAGTTGGTGTGTCCGAAGAGGGATTGAGAGCACCTTCGATAATATTTCCATCCAAATCGAGCAAAACTATTTTCTCGGGTGTAAGCTCATCGTACATGACACCGCTGGGTTTTATGCCTATCACGCCTTTCGAGCGGTCTATTTCGCTAACATTGCCCCAACTGTAAATGACGAGCTTTTGCTTTTGCAGTTCAAGGTTCGCATCGCAAACAGCTTTTCTTAAATCCTCATACACAGCAAGTCCTCTCAGAAATCAAACGCTGTCTTTAATATCCAAAAGCTCTTTCATAACATTTGATAGTTTGCCGGAATAATCCGTTGTACCAAAGGCATCGTGTAACTGCTTATAGATGGCATATAATTTTGTATAGAGCCTGTGATTTTCCGGTATAGGTTTATAAGTGATATCCTTAATCCCGCACATAGCCCCCTGAGCTTCGGAGAAATTATCATAGCCACCAGCTTTTGTACCGGCTACCACGGCCCCGGCTATACATGAGCCAAGTGCACAACTCTGCGCCGAACGGGAAATGTTCATCTGTCTTCCGGTCACGTCGGCATAAATCTGCATGAGCAAGGGATTCTTTTCGGCAATCCCGCCGCAGTTTATTACCTCTGAAACTTTAACACCGTATTCCTCGAATCTATTGATAATTGTAAGGGCCCCGAATGCGGTTGCTTCTATCAGTGCCCTGTAAATCTCTTCCGGCCTTGTATGCAGTGTTTGCCCCACCAACAGCCCGGTCAATCTCTGGTCAACGAGTATTGTTCTGTTGCCGTTGTTCCAGTCGAGTGCCAACAGCCCTGACTGACCCGGTTTGAGATTTGCCGCCCTTTCAGTAAGAGCTTCGTGAGAGCCGGCCTCTTTTCCGCCGGGCTGGATGTAATTAACGAACCAGTTAAAGATGTCACCTACCGCGGATTGCCCCGCCTCAAGACCGAAGTAACCCGGCAGGATGGAACCATCAACGATACCGCATATTCCGGGCACATCCGCCAGTTCCTCGCTTGTCTCATAGACAAGCATATCACATGTACTTGTGCCGATTATTTTTATCAGTTTACCCGGTGCGATGCCGGAACCGACTGCACCCAAGTGAGCATCAAAGGCCCCCATCGCTACTGGGACACCGGTGGGCAAACCGAGCTTCTTTGCCCATTGCTTTGTAAGCGTTCCTGCCTGTGTTTCCACAGTATAGGTTTCATCATATAGCCTCTCGCGAAGTTCTCCGAGCTTTGGGTCGAGTTTTGCGAGGAAGTCTTTTGCAGGCAGCCCGCCCCACTGGCTATTGAACATAGCTTTATGGCCTGCGGCACATCGGCTTCGTTTAATCATGTCCGGCTTTTCAGTGTCCGTCAAAACCGCGGGGATATAGTCGCAGCATTCTACCCAGCTATATGCCGCGTCGAAAACCGCCGGGTCGGTTCGCAGACAGTGAAGCACCTTACTGAAAAACCATTCCGATGAATATGTCCCGCCGCACTTGGCGAGGTATTCGGGATGTTCTTTTTGAGCTAATTCGGTAATCTCGGCCGCCTCGGCGTGGCCGGTATGGTCTTTCCAAAGCCACGCACAGGCGTTTGAATTGTCCTTGAACGCCTCTAACATACTCAAAGGCATACCGTTTTCATCCACAGGTATTGGTGTCGAGCCGGTCGTATCAATACCAATGCCTATAATCTGTTCGGTGTCGAAATTCGTATCGGCTTTCCTTGCCTGGGCGATTGCAGCCTGTATGGTAACTTCAATACCTTTTAGGTAGTCAGCAGGATTTTGCCTTGCCAGATTATGGTCGGCCGAATCAAGAATAATGCCGGCCTCGCCAGTTTCATATTCATATACTGCCGTACCTAACTCATTACCGTTGGCCACATCAACCAACAGGGCTCTCACAGAGTTGGTCCCGTAATCAAGTCCGATTGTATATGCCATAATTTGCCCTCTAAAAAGATAAGGGGGCCTCTATAAATTGCTTTTATCACGAGAACGTGCGAAATTTTCTCCGGCAAGGCGGAAGGTTAAAATCGCCACAGGCATAGCCAAAGCTATGTCGAGGACGCATTTTGGCCTGACAACGCCGCCGGTGGAAATTGCAGCCGTTCGTAGTAAAAATGAATTTTTAGAGGTTCCCATAATATTCCCTCCCCTGATAGTAGATACTTTTGCCTGATTTGTCAAGCGTTCAATCCGGCTTTGAAAAACACCGGTTTTTGCAAAATTATTCAATCGCTGTTTGCAATTAATGGCGTGTATTGAAGTTCAGAAGTAAGAAAGTGTTGCTTAAACAGATTTTATTACAACGAGGGTAATATCATCAAGTTGCGGCGTCGGCGCACTGAAATTGGTAACATCATCAATTATTTGTGAACAAATCTCGGTTGCAGACTTGTCGCTGTCTCTTATTATGATATTGCGGAGTCTATCTTTACCGAACATAACTCCACTCTCGTTTTGTGCCTCCCAGATTCCATCGGTCCCGATAACAACGACATCACCGGCCTTAAAAAATACAGGCCCGCCCTGCTCAAAACTCGCGTTTTCCATTACCCCGACCGCCATACCTGTATTTGGCAATTCTTCTATCTTGCCGTTGTTTTTATGAAACCACAAGGCGGGGTCGTGTCCTCCGGAAGCCCATACAAGAGATTTTTGATTTGCATCAAGGATGCCATAGAAGAGCGTTATAAATTTATCGTAGTCGGTATCACTTTCAATATGCCGGTTAAGAACTTCAAAAAGTTTTGTAAGGTCGGCGCCATAATGTTGGGCATTACTTCTGAGAACACCTCTTACAGTGGTCATCAACAGCGCGGCTCCGATTCCATGGCCTGTTACGTCACCCAGGGCTATTCCTACAAAGCCCGACCCGAGTTGATTCAATTCAATAAAGTCATAATAATCCCCTCCGGTCTCATCGCAATACTTGCAGTTGCCGGCCAGTTCGAAGCCTTCGAGTTTCGGAGCAATTCCGGGTAAAAGGTTCTGTTGTATCGCTCTTGCTAATTCAAGTGACCCCTTCATCTTCTCCATAGCTTTGAGTTTTGGCCCGGTCTGGTTGAAGATGTCACCCAACTGCTGGAGTTCATCGTTTGTAGCGATGTTTACCCTGACGTCAAAATCACCCTGGGCCAGTTTCCCGGCCGCGTCGGCGAGATGGGTGATAGGCACTGTTAATTTCCGGGCCCGCATGACCGCAAGAACAACGGCAGCTACGATTACGATGAAAATCAGGAAAGTGGCTATTTGTATTGCTCGGACATTATCTCGAAAGAGCATCTGCTGAGCATTCTCTGCCTGCTCGGTGATTAGTTGATAGGGGACTACAAGCATGGGAAAACCGCCTCCGCGTTCTGAAGAGCCGTAAACCCAAAGAGAATCAACTCCATTATAAGGCCGACGAATGAAACCTGCGTTTCCACTGCGAGAATCTTTAATAATTTTCTCGGTATCCTGAGGACTGCATACATCCAGAAGCTTGGAGGGTTTACCGGGCACTTCCTTAGGCTGCAGAAATGTGGTGCAGCAGACAACTTCGGCTTCATTCGGATCCATGCCTTGTTGTCGTGGCAGTCGTATGAGCAGTTTCCAGGCTCCTTTCTGCCATTGTGGTGGAATTTCCATTCTGTCCAGCATGCCGGAAAGATCAATATCCATTGCTACAATTCCTGCAAAGGAATTATCCTGGCCGAACAGAGGAAGGGCTATGGTCATCACGGTTTTGCCTGTAAGGGGTTCGATCCGCTGAACGGGAGCGGGTTGCCTGCGCCTTTCTGCGTTCACGTACCATGATTCTTTCCGCAAGTCAATCCCCGGATCATAAGGCCAAAGGCCGGGAGATGGGTACAAGCCCACCGCCCCGTCTGCAAGGATAGTATATATCCACAGTATTGATTCAGGATTAATGGCATAGATATTCCTGCGTGTGCGCGCCAGTTGAGTTGAATTTAACGGCAGGGAATTTTGAGATTCACTCTGCCCGGAAAAAACAAACTGTGATTCGAAATCTATTACTTGCACTTGCTGAGCCTTCAGGTCAACGAATTTGTATTTTTCATAAGCTTCAGCCGGTATATCTTCCGATGGCGGTCGCATAGAAGGACGGGGCGAAGCCGGACTCTCTCTGCCAACATTGATCGATCACAGGTTCTGCTGAACCTGATCGGCATAATGGCGGACGCCGAATCTGACTGCCTGGCGTGAGAGTTTGAGCTTCTCCTCATAGTTCTTTATGGTCTGAACGAGTGTGTCATGGGCTCTTTCCTCTACCGCCGTCCACAGTGTTCTTTGGACGCGATTTCGTACATGACGTGAGAATGAAATATCGAGGGTGAAATATACTATCAACGGAACAAGAGATACGCCCAGAAGTAAGATTAATAATTTATTGCGTATCGCCATTTCTTCTTCAAGACAAAATGTCGGGCTGCACTACTTTCCCAACGGAAGGAACTCAGGACTTTTTCCCTTTGCTGCTGCCCTATACAATCCTATGTTATATTAAAGATTTTTGTCAGTTGCGTGATTTCGAAAAGTTTACAGAGGTTCTTGTCCAGATTGCGCAATTCTAACTTGCCGCCGCGTTCGCCGACCCTCTTGTGGATTCTTACCAAAAGACCCAGCATGGCGGACGTCATGAATTTCACATTGGCAAAATTCAGAACCATCTGGCTATCCTTATTTTTCTCAATGATCGGTTCTAAAGACTTCTGCAGTTCCCTGATTTGGCTTTCTTCAAGGATATTCTCGTCTTCAAACGTAACAAAGGTAAAATCTATACCATACTCAGCCGTGATTTTTGACTGCTCTTGCTCCTGTTCCATTTCTACATCCTTTCTCATCTCTCGGTACTTTTTATGTTAATCTTCTCGTTACTTAAGAGAGTTATATCAGTAATACTTATCCGTTGAAAATTAGTTCAGCCAGAAACTGAAATATAAATACAGTCCAAGCACAAGCCCTAAAACCACGACGGTTATCACTACATCTACAAGCCCCCAGCTTTCGCGTATTTCCTTCTTTTGCTCAGGTGTGGTAGTGGCGTATGTCAGACCGGCAATTTGTTCGTAATTCGGCGGAGCAGTCACTAATGAAACTCCGACGATGGCTACAATGCTTATTAACAGCAGCCAGCCTGAAGCAAAGAGGAAGTTGTATTGTCCGACATTAACCAGCCATTCGGGCGATGTAATATAAGGTTCAACACCCCCTGTAAGCGCCTGCAGGGTCATCTTGCCCATCCCGGCGATAAAACCAATCACCAGACCTGCGACAGCGCCATGGCCGTTAATTCGCTTAAAGAAAAGACCAAGCAGGAAAACAGCCGTAATAGGCGGTCCCAGATAGCTTTGAACATCCTGGAGATATCTATATAACCCTCCCTGGGAAACTCGCTGCATTACGGGAATCCAGATTACCCCCATAACAACTACCACCAGCGTTGCGATTCGACCAACAGTAACCAGATGCCGTTCGGAAGCCCCCGGCTTTATCTTTTCATAAATATCCACTGTAAACAGTGAAGCACAGGAATTAAAAAGCGATGAAAGAGAGCTCATCAAAGCAGCCAAAAGCCCCCCCACAACCAAACCACGCAGCCCGGCCGGTAATAACGAGCTGACCATAACCGCAAAGACCTTATCTCCATCAAGTGCTTCCTGTCCATTCGCCATTTTCATAGGGATTGCAATAAGCCCTTTTTGATGCAGTGCGTAACCGATAAGGCCCGGAACAAGAAAAATCATCACAGGCCAAACCTTCAAAAAACTACCCCAAAGAGCGCCTCGCCGGGCGTTCTTGAGGTCTTTAGCCGACAGCGCCCTCTGTACGATATATTGGTCTGTACACCAGTACCATATCCCGATTATAGGTGAAGCTATTAATATACCCAGCCATGGAAAGTTCGGGTCCGAGTTTGGCCGCCACAACGCGAAATTCTCAGCATTCTCACGGCATATTGACTGCAGTTCGCCCCAGCCCCCGAGCTTGTCCAGACCAATGATTGTTATAAAAGCGGAGCCGACTAATAAAATAACCGTCTGTATCGTATCGGTATAAACAACAGCACGCAGACCGCCGAGAACGGTATAGGCCCCCGTAAGGGTGACCGTCAATAGCGCCCCTATCCAGAAAGCATCAAGGACAAAAGTTTCCGTAATCGGCACCTGAATCTCAGGCAAAAGCACATTGAACACCACCCCGCCGGCATAAACTGTCACTGATACCTTCGTAAAAACGTATGCTATAAGTGACACGATTGTGAGTATCCAGCGGGCGGTTGAATTAAATCGCTTCTCAAGAAACTCCGGCATAGTGAATACCTTCGAGCGGTAGTAAAAAGGTATGAACACCCACGCCAACATTACCACTACCCACGCGTGCAGTTCCCAGTGAGCCATACCCATACCACTGGTTGAACCCTGGCCGGCCAGCCCGACGATATGCTCCGAACCGATATTTGAGGCAAAGATTGAAGCCCCGACTACAAACCACGGCATATTTCTGCCGGCAAGGAAGTAATCCGTCGAAGTCTTCTGCTTCTGTAGGACCACCCACCAGACTATTGCCAGCATAAGGCCGAAGTAACCTGCAATCGCTATCCAGTCTAATGTCTCAAATCCGACCATAAATCAGTCCCTTCATATTTATGCCCAAACGTTTTATGACACAATTTCCGAACAATAAGTCTTCCATATAAGCTCAAGTACAGGAAATTTCAAGGTTTTTCCATTTTCTTTATATACCTATTCTGTACTTTGTACTTTCAATCATAGTTACGATAACACCATTTATTGCCGGATACCGGAATCCTGCTATGGCCTCCAACAGTTTTATTTGTTCTGATTTTGCCTCGGTTAATCCAATTGATGATAGTGAAACGTGAAACACCGCAAAGTTTTGCAAGTTCGGTCGTCGTCAGGCAATCTTTTCGTAAAGTTACCTTATTTTTAGTACATTAACTCAAAACTAAACACTCAAAACTAAATTGTCGGTGGCTTGGTTGGTCCTTCAAGTCTATACTCATAATAATATCATATCATATTAGTTCCCTAACATCCCGAACATCTCGTCGTTGAGAGTAATCTCGCCTACTGTTGTGTCCTCAATAAACTACAAGAACACTTTAATCAGATATTTCCTTAATACGACATTGATCCGCTCGAAGTCTTTTACAATGAAACCCGCTGCGGCGTTGGACTGCATCGACGATGCTCACATCGCCTGTTTCGGCCGCCTTGCGGCTGGTCACTTCGCTCGACCTCGGGCCAACGCGACGGTTCTGTTAGAGGGCCTTAGGATTACTTCTTAACCTTAACTGTGCTGTTTTCGGCCATCCACTGGACATCTACCCAGGAATCTTCTGCGGGGACGTTAAGCTGAAGGCTTGAAGCACCATAATATAGGGGAGCGGTCTTTATCTTGGACCCAACCCATTTATGGATGACGGAGTGCCCGTCCGCAAAGGAAAATCCGCAGGCACCGCCGTGGTAACTGGCAGGAAAGTCGATGATCCGCGCGGCGTCCGGGTTTGACGCATCCGTACACGCATTGGCAAAAGCAGCGTCGTTAATGCTGTCCGGGTGCTCGTCCACAAACACAAAGGTTCTGGCCGGACTTACGATGCTGGAGAGCTTACTGTAAGTGCGCCAAACGTTTTGACTTCGGCTGGCGGGAGCCGAGTTCAACCACTCGCCATAGCCGAAGACCTGACTCATCGAGTTACTGCGAACACGCGGGACCCTTTGTCCCTGGTTGTTCGTCACTTTGGCCATATCCGCGGGGCACTTGAAAACCTTCGGGTTCTTCCCTGCATAGGACCAAAGTGGACTCCTCATCAGGTCACTCTGAAGGTCCCAGTTCACCGGGCTTGAAGAGAAGCTCAGCCCGCCGGAAATCCAATTCGGCCGACCTGGCATACCATCCTGGCAGGCCACGAGTTTGTCGTCGTTGCTGTCGGCGTACACGTGCCAGGCAATCATGAGACTGCGCAGATTACTCGTACACGCAATACCACGGGCCATTTTCCTTACCCGTTGCAGGGCCGGCATGAGAATGCCCATGAGCAGCGCAATAATGGCAATAACGACCAGTAGTTCGATGAGTGTAAAACCCCGTTTTTCTTTCATGACCATGCTCCTTTATGTTAGACAGAAAATCTTGACTACGTAATAAACAGATGTCGGAAAATGCCCTTCTGTTCCCTTAAAAAACGTGCCAACTGACATTTCCTATTTTACTCCATAAACGGCATCTCTCTGCACGCTTAGGCACTTCTCCTGAGACACTACTGTTCAATCTGAGTCCATAATACCAAAACTGCATCGCAATATCAAAGAATTTCTGAAAAATCCGAGACACCCTGTCGCACTAAACAAGAGAAAAGCCACGCGTTTGTGGGAAGATTCCACTTTTTTCCACTATGTTGCGCACTTTAATGGCTGGATTAGTCCTTCAAGTCTATACTCGTATGATATCATTTTCGTTCCCTAATGTCGCTAATCAGCCGCGCAGTGGAATACCACGTCGGTGTGCATAAGCTGGTTAGAAATCCTATTTGCTTCCACCCAATACTCCGCCAAACAAGGATTCCTTAAGAACTGTACCCGCTGGTAATGCAAACTGAAAATCCTTAGTATTCATCTTGGGAGAAGAGATTTCCGAATGAAGTTCTGTAGAAGAGCCTTTCATGTTGGTCATCT
The DNA here is from genome assembly GCA_019456195.1 of Planctomycetota bacterium. Classification (GTDB taxonomy): domain Bacteria; phylum Planctomycetota; class Phycisphaerae; order Sedimentisphaerales; family Anaerobacaceae; genus NIOZ-UU13. The sequence goes on from VRUK01000025.1 coordinate 41,469, forward strand.
TCAGGACATCCTTTGATCTCTTCATCATCTCTCTCATCTTCTGCTTGCTCTCTTCCGTAACTTCTTGCCCCATGCCTTTGATGGCCTCCTCAAGTTGTTCATCGGTCATTTCGGGCATCGCTATGCCTCCTTCGGGAGGTTCAAGAGATCGATAATGCTTCTTGATCAAATAGCTTGTCTTTGAGATCCAAAATGTCTCCTTTTTCGAAATAGATGACGATCCACTTATGACATAACAGTCCTCTTTACCGACTTTCTCTGTTTTTTCTATCTAGAGGGTCTTTTAGCCTGGAAAACGGATCAGGCTGATTCTTGAATACTGATAAGAAGAGTGACGGTATAGTAAAAGCTGCGCCACCAGAAATTCCTGTTGCACTAGCCAATGCAAGTTCGTCACTCCCCATCTTGGAATATGCATTCGTCCCTCCAATGTAGAGATAGGGTTGAGCGCCATCGCTCCATACTGCTCCGGACTGAGACATGCCTGCCATCGGCATGGTCTTTTGGGTCCAGGAAATGAGGTAAAGATTAGGTTTCTTCAGTATTATAGAGAACGTAGTTTCCATGTTCGTCTCCGTTCCACCGGTATCAATATTTGCAGTGATGGTTCCCTGTGCTTTGTAAGTATCCATCGACTTATATGCAGCCTTAACCTTTTCGGATATCTTGCTTGGAGTAATGTCCTCCACACAGCCATGCGCGATTAGCATCATTAGGATGGCAAACGCAAAGAGTTTTTTCCGTGTCACGATTCTCTCCCTTCTCAATTTCTAACAATGTATATATGGTTTCCCTATAATATCCGAACATCTCGTCATTCAGAAGAATCTTACTCGCTGTTGTACCCCTATAAAATACAAACAAACTTTAATCTGTCAAGGAAATCGTCAAACATCACGGGCTTTTCTTCGCAACGGCAATGTGTATAATGGCCGGATAAAATCAGTTGAAATCGTGTTGGATATTATTAGGTTTGCCTGTTTTTTTGGGGGGAAAAACCCATATCCAGTTCTTCTTTTTTCCCAAAAACGATAAGAAATAGCCAAACAAAAATAAGCATAGCAATATCTCAATAGACACAAGTATGCGAATATCAGTAGAGTTAGGAATAATATCGCCATAACCAGTTGTTGTTGCACTAATAAGGCTGAAATATAAGAAATCAATAAATGTTATAAAAGGCGTATTCTTATCTGGTATTCGTTCCCAATAATCATCAAGAGAGTCCTCAGCCTCATCTAATACCACTTCATTTTTATTGATTTCCTCTATTACCAAATCAATAAAAGGTTGCAGTTCTTTAAACATTTCATGATTCATGGTACTATTAGAGATTGTAAAATCGACAGCTTGTTTAAAGTTCTTAGCATTGCTGAAGCAGTTTTTAAAATCTTCAAACCGTTTGTCTTGATTCATGATGTTACGATAAATATGAATCTTAGATAACATTTTGTCACTTTCTCTACTTTCAATGGCACTATCAGGTAAAAATATTGTCTTAAATAACTTCGAGCTAAAAGTCAGATCAAGATTATGGTATATTACTGGGTTTATTATTGAAAGCCCTCCTTCTACCTCTACATGCCCCCTTATATATTTATCGGTTTCATTAGCTACTAATGAATTGCTTTTGCTGAACTTTTCTTCTATCTCTTTGTTGCACACAAGATATTTATTTAACAGTTCTTCTAATCTTTTTTCCTCATAAGGTAATTCATCGGTATTGCTAAGTATTGAGGCATAGAAATTTTCTCTTATGATTTTGGCTGGAGGTGGATTTAGTTTGTCATTGATTACAAAGCATTTATCGTCTTTTTTCCACTCGTTATAGTAAAGAATAGAAAAACACCCAATGACAACAAGGTATAATATAAAAACAAACCACTTTTTGTTAATTGGAATCTTAAACTGTTTCATTTTTAATTATCCATTCTAACGAATATTAATTATATGGTTTCCATATAAAAGAAATCCCAGCCGCTGTTGTACCCTTACAAAATACAAATAAACTGTAATCTGTCAAGAAAAACAACAAACAAATCTGACCTTTTCTCCCTCAGGATCGACAGTCTGGAACGTAGTTTTTGCGCGCTATAATGGCTGGGTTGGTTTTTAATATCGCAAATCAGCCGTGGTATTGATCATCGGCCGCATTTGTCTGGTTAGACAAAAGTCACTCTTCAACTCGGAAGACCGAAAAGTCATCCAGATCCAAGACCTTTTCAGTGCCACACTTACTGCAACGCACACGTAGGTGGCGCGGCGTGGGTACTGGAATGGTACTCACCATGATCATTGCACCACATTCACAATTGATTAAGGCCGTCGCATCATCTGGTCCTATATTGTTCTCGTTCTTACTCATGACTGCATCCTCCAACGAGTTAAATACTGGAATACCCAACTTCTTCATACGTTCGATCACATTTCGGTGCAGAGAGGCGTCATCTATGCTCAGAACACCATTTCTTAACCGGTTAAAGATAATGGGTGAAAAATCCTTTTCTGTTTGTTTGTCTCCTACGTTTCCCACCATACACCAACCTAGTTCCGAACCGTCCCATAGTGTGCATAATTCGTCAATAGTTGGCTCTTTCTTTGGATGCTTCATTATGGTCAGTCCACGCAATTTGTATCTAGACGTAAGGTATGCTTCTTCAACTAAAGCGAGATTCTTGTAATCGGCGTGGGAGTATCCCAGTTGTTTGCATACTTCATTGTAGATGCGTACACTCAGATTAAAAAACTCATCATTTTCCCATTTAAGGAATCCTTGTGATGCTTTACCGTCAAATATCCATCCCCTTGGAGTGTCTCGAACACAGGCGTCAAGAAAGTTAACATCAGATGAACTCCAATCAAAGCGAGTTTTTCGATCTCTGATAATTTGATCCGCTACTCTGGAGATAAGTTGTTCGCTCTCTCGAGTAATAAACCTGTCCTTGCCCTGTTGAGTAATGTTCATATCTCTCCCAGATAGAATAACATCACCAGCAGCATGAATTCCATTAGCCACAACAGAAGAGTTTGGTGGTGTTTTTTTTTCCTCATCTTGTTTTCGTGGTTTCCTACGGAAGAAAATTGCGAGTACGGTAGCGGTCACTGTCCCTACTGCTCCAATGATTGCAGCAATTATTATTGGTTCCATATTCATCTTTCATCTAATGTTACAGACAAACTGCAGGATATCATGAGCGGCAACGCCGCTAGGAATACCTAGTCAAAATGATGCAATTTTCGACAATGTTATATCTTTTCATCAATAAAGTCCGGAATTCTATCTTTCAGGTGTATCATAATTTCATTTACAATGGATTGCCACGCATTGAAAAGATGTTCACACAGAATAACAGGGTCAAGTATACAAGTAGGTGGAACATCTAAACCTATGCCCAGGAGGAATTTCTCCAATATCTCACGCTCACTCGGAACACTCAACATATCGCCAAGTTGGATATTGATCAGGCTATCGCCGATGTCGTTACCGATGATGAGCTTAATACCTGTGCGGTGAAGGACGAGGTTTCTCATATGATAGAAAGCTATTAGCCATTGATCTCTAGCCCTGTTGATTACTACTGATAATTCTTTGCTGGCCTTGTCCGTATCAAGGCGGTTTGTGATAGAACCCCGGTGTAGGCCACACTTGGATTCCTCAAGTTCCAACGAATATACATGATTTATGATAAGCCCAAATATATCCGAAGAGCTCATGATTCTCCCGATAAAGTTGTAGAAGTAGTATAGGACATAATCTTGGTAGACATTGTTGGCTTCGATACGCGTGTATCGTGTAATCAATGTAGACGAATAGATAGTATGCTGTCCTATAAGTATTGCTGAGTGAATAAGCTCTCGTAGTTCTCCCACAGGATGATTGTCTCGTAGGGGGCCAGCCGCCGAGCACACTTCATTCCAGGTGGCATGGAGAATAGGAAAGGATTCCTTACACCGGGCTCCGATATCAAACCAGTCGGTCATCTTATCGTCTGGGGCAGGCTGAGAGTTGACATCTATCATATATATTGTTTCCATTGCTTAACTATGTATATTTGATTTCCGCATAACTTCCCGAATTTTTCCACTTTCCGCGCATCACGCGTTTTTGCACAAAAGGCATCCTAATCCCAAAAACACAAATCCAAAAGTTGCTCGCTCGAACGCTTAATCTAAAGAATATTTACACTATTGATATCGAACTTACAAGGTAAATATGACGCTTTTAAGCATTAAAACAGCCAAAAAAGCAGCAATTTTTCGACAAAAAACACTAAAAAACTAAGAAAAACCACCAAAAATCCCCAATTCTTGAATCTCTAATCCTCTCCCCTTCATCCTGAGCGGAGACGAAGGGCTAATCCTCAATTCTCCATTCTAAATTTGACCGAAAATTCGAAGAATTTTCGACTCAAAACGCTCACTCTCAAAAACAAAAATAAAATATTTCAAATATTTTTATCTCCCTTTTACGAAAAGAGTTACGAGCAATAAGCCCAAAATAATAGCCAGATTTTCGACTCAAAAGTGCACACTCGTCTAATTATAGAGGCAGTGTTTTTTTTACCCTCGAGTGCTACTAACTTGACCCGCAACAGGGGGCCTAAGCCCACAATATGAAATCTGAGACTTGAGATATGAAACACCAAACTTTAGCTCACTTTAGGCACTTTAGCCCTTGGAATTTATCCCCGAGAGCTGCTCACCTGACTTACAACAGGGGACCTCGACACTCCTCTACAAGTGTAGAGATAGCTCTACAAATCAGACCTTATTATGCAAAACAAACCCAATGTCAAGTAGGCCAAAATCAACATAAACACTTTTGTAACAATGGGATATACAAAAATGGACAATTGGTTATTCAGACAAAACAAACCCAATTCAAACCCAATTAAAGCCAAAACAAACCCAATTCAAGGAAAGGACAAAAATGCTGGAGTTTACCCTCGATGTGAGCTCACTTGCTTCCCTGTCGGGGGCGTGGATAAGTAATCCTACAATGATATTAATAATGATACTCGCGGAACTTACCACCCTAAGGGTGCCAATTCAAAGCCAATCTCAAATGTCAATTGTCCATTATCCGAATCCCGGCTCCCGCAACCTTCCCTTCGATATTCGACATTCCTTGTTCGATATTCGATATTCCCTTCGTCTTCTGCATTCTTGCCTATATTACCGGATTTATATATACTCTACCTCGCTTACTGGCATTCGAAAATGGCTTTTATGAAAAGTCCCGGCTGGAAAAACTGCTTATTAGGAGATTATTACTGATGAAAAAAGCCCTTATTTGCTCTGTCTTATTAATCTTTTGTCTGGCGTCAACTAAATACACCCCAACTTCGGACTACACCATCCAAAAAATTCAAGGCTGGAAAATACTCGTTAACAACGAGCTTTTGACCGGCCATCCTAAACTTGCTAAAGACACGTTGAAGCTCTTAAGATTCCAGCTTTATCAGGTTACCCGGGTAATGCCGAAAGAGGCCCTGAAGGAAATACGCCGTATAGCTATTTGGGTAGAGTATAAGGCCCCCCGCCATCCCTGTATGTGCTACCATCCCAGCAAACAATGGCTTACTAACAATGACTTCAATCCCGAAAAAGCGAAAAGCGTTGAGATAGCCAACGCCGAGAATTTCCTAAAATGGACTATCGGCCAGCCCTGGATGGTATTACATGAATTAGCTCATTCCTATCATCACTGTGTCCTCGGTTACGATAACAAGCAAATCAACCGGGCCTTTCAGAAGGCGGTGGAGAGTAAAAAATATGAGTCTGTCCTGCACATCGCAGGAAAGCCCAGACGTGCCTATGCACTCAATAATGATCAGGAGTATTTCGCCGAATGTTCCGAAGCTTTTTTCGGCACCAACGATTTTTATCCTTTTGTTCGCGCCGAATTAAAACAGCACGACCCCGACATGTATCAGGTGCTGAAAGAGTTATGGAAAGTCAAATAAAGTGCAGTTTAATTAAGCTGAGTTATTGCGAATGAGAATCGTAAATTTTCTGGCCTGTGTTAATCGCCTGGCGGTTGCGCAATTCGATTTGTTGACGCGCCACATATTCCTGCTGGCGCTGCTGGTCGATAGTGCAGGCCTCGAAGCCCGGCATATCCGCTCGTGGCCGCTCCTCAAGCATCTGGCTGCCGGCGCAAATGATACTGAGGGCTTCGATGTACTCAGGACTGTTTGTATCATTGATTTTTGCCAAGCACGGGCTAAGGCCTGGCCGGTCAAAGCTGATCTGCGGCCCTGAATTATTATTATGAGCGGCCAGCTTGACAAAAGGTATTCCGGTCAACGCACTGAGTCGTTCAATTTGTTCGTTGTTAAGCGGAGACCGGCCGGTCAGGTTGTCGGGATAAGCCGTGTCGTATCGTGGATAGTAAACTCCATTCAAATCAATCCACGTTGCGATGGTTTCAAATTCGTTTTTTGACAATTTAATATCGTAATGTCCGGCGAGAATGACCTTCATAATTTTACTCGCGTGTGAGCCCCACGAGTAAGCCGCCTGGGTTTCATAAGGTCCGGCGCCGATGGCAGTAATATATTTCTTTCGCCACAGTTCATTGTAGGAGGTATTAAATGTATTCGTTCTGTCGCCGGCAAGATTAAGTTGCTTACCTTCTTCTTTATTGAAGTCATGGCATGAAACACAGTGCTTATCGAAAACCGGCTGTACTTCCTTAATATAACTGAATATACGCGGTTTTCCATGCCAGCCATTAAGTTTGCTCGGCGGTCGCTGCAGTGCCATTGGTATCTTTCTACTCAACAGTGCCGGTGCACCCAGGCGATTATCATGACATCCGACACAGCCGGTTGTTTCTCCGGACTGGACGATTGTTCCGCTGCGCATAGACTGAACCATCATCTTGTTTTCGTCGAGGAGCTGGAAATATACGAACCTGTCGGAGGGCACTTCAAAGTATGCCGAACCGTCTTCGGCGACCGGGACTGTGCCGAGTATGCGTTTATTTTCGAAACTGTGCCAGTTCATAGCCGGACAATGCACCCCCTGACCACCCCATTGAGAATGGGTCCAGAAACGCTTTTCCGGTGACTCAATCACACGCAGATACCTGACCGTGCCGGATTCCACTCCTGCCATGTGGGTACCTTCGTAAACATTGACAATATAGAAATAACCCTGTTCGTTATCGAAATCGCGCCGGGAAGGAATTCGCAGCGGCCGTGGTCGCGAGTTTAGCGGCATAGGGTCGAAACAGCCGGGCTCTTCGATGTGCAGAAGAATCTCGTTGCCAAAAATATCAACCAGGTAAATTCCCATCTGTTCGCCGCGGCCGGTCATCCGCGAACAGAGGAAATACTTTTCATTCAAGGGGTACGGATCTTCGTATTTTGGCTTTACGCTCAGGAACGCATCGAAGTCTCCTTTTCCAACACGTTCAACTGCATCGGCGGGCCATGTCCTTATTACGGGCTCACGGCCGTCAATACCAAGCCGGCGGTCGATGATGGTCATGGCGCCCCAGGGTCTGTCGTGGCATGAGCCGAAAATGCAAAGTACCTGTTGAGTTCCGGGAATAATACGAGCATCGATTATACCACCGGGAGAATTGGTATTGTTGCCCCAGTAAACCGCAGGATTGGTACCATCCGGATTTATGGTCCAAAGACCCTGTGCATCTCCGAAATTACGGTCCACATATTCCCAGCGGTCGTATAGTATTCGCCCGTCCGACATAAGCGCGCTGTGGCCTTCGTGCAATGTGCTTTTACCTATCTGGTGAATATTGGCACCATCGGCATCCATTCTGAAAAGATTGCCCATTATATGTCGATTGCACATGCAGTACTTCGGCTCGCGGGTCGAAGAAAAAACAATATCATCATCGGGTGTGTAAAGCGGGTCGAAGTCTGCCACGCCGGGCGCCGATGTTAACTGCCTGAGACCGGTGCCATCGGTATTTATCTCATAGATATGGTAATCGTCTCTGATGTTCCTGCGCATCGTGAAGATAATCTTCTTACCATCGAAATGAACCTCCGGGTCGCGGACAAGCCCTTCGTCAGATTCGATGAGCGTCCGAACGCGACCTCCTTTCGCAAGGTCGATAGTTTTCATTGCTCCGCCGCCATCAAAACTGTTTGTGTTTATCTCTCCGGTTTTGAATATTGTGGCGGTATTGTGGTGGTCTTTTTTATACTGTCGCCGCACTACGAAAAGAATGGGTTGACCGCTGATGAGCGGATTGGCAATCATCGCTTTGCGCTGCAAAACAGCAAATTCGGCTTCAATATTTTTAATTTCAGCCCGGCCGGCCTTGTTCATGCGGCGTTCGATATCATCCAGATTCGTTAAGTACCCTCTGCCTCCCGGATAACGGTCCCCGAACGTTGCCATCAGGTCTTTTATTGCTGTTCGCAGAGTGAGTTGTTTTTCCTTTATGGGAGCAGACTTGTTAGCCGCACCCGCCCTGCCGGTTGTCCCTACTGCCAGCAGAAGTATTATTAAAGTGAAAATATGAAACTGTCGCATACTGTTTGGCCTATTTTTCCTAATATTAGTTTAGCAACACAATGGAAGCTGTCTTATATGAAGATAACATATCTTGAATTCGTCATAGTACTATTGCTTTTGTTTCATCGCGGCGTGCTCGTCTAGAAGTCGAACAATGTTCTGGTGTCCCCGACGGGACGCTGCATCCCCAGGCGTGTGGCCACGGAGGTTTCTTACGTTGACATCTGCCCCGTTTGTCAGGAGCAACTTGACTATGTCCTTGTAGCCTCGAAGGGCCGCTTCGTAGAGAGGCGTATGGCCATCGTGATCTGTGACATTTGCGTTCGATCCGTTAACAAGCAATGATGCGGTTACGTCCTTGTGATTGTTAGAGGCTGCGAGGTGCAGATGTGTTATTTGAATTCGATTTTCTGCGTTGACTTCGGCACCATAGGAAATCAGACGCCCAGCCATATCTGCATTGCCCTTGAGGGCGGCGTGATGTAAAAGTGTTTCGCCATATTCATCCTTCGCATCGACATCAGCGCCGTGAGCTGCAAGAGATACCGAAACATCTATATATTGCTTGCGAAGGGCAAGCAATATCGGCGTATCTCCTGCATCATTCTTTGCTTCGACGTCTGCGCCCTTGTCAATAAGAAGTTTTGCAAGGTCAATGTTGTCCCTTCGCAAGGCAAGCAGTAGCGGCGTATCTCCTGCGGCTATCTTGGGCCAGTAAGCTCTTCCTGATGTCTTTGCATTGACGTCGGCGCCGTGGGCAATGAGCATTCGAGCTATATCCTCATAGTTATGATAATTATGAAAGTTCCGGCACAGTGCAGCCAGAAGCGGTGTGTTACCGTATGAACCTTTTAGATTAACGTTTGCGCCTTTGGCAATGAGCAGTTGAACAATCCCCCAAGAGTCAGAGGAGACGGCCCAGTGCAGCGGCGTGTCGCCGAGGTTGTTCTGTGTGTCAACTTGGGCGCCTTCGTCGATAAGTAACTCAACTATTGGCACCCTCTTCCCTCTCTGCCAACGGCTGGTACGGGCGGCCCCGTGCAGCGGCGTATTGCCTTCGTCGGTCTTTGCATTAATGTCAGCGCCTTTGGCAATGAGCAGTTTTACTGTATCCTCGCTACCTCTATCAGCCGCTTCATGTAGTGGCGTCTCGCTGTATTCGTTTTTTGCATTGACATCAGCACCATTGGAAAGAAGAAGCTCAACCATATCTTTGTATCCACGGGAACCAGCATTGTGCAGCGGCGTATCGCCAATAGTATCCTTTGCGTTGACACCAGCACCATTGGCAATGAGCAGCTCCGCGATGCTTTTGTGGCCTCCACCAGCCGCTTCGTGCAGCGGCGTCTCACCGTAGGCGTTCTTTGCATTGGCATCAGCACCATTGGCAATGAGCAGTTCCGCGATGTTTTTGTGGCCGCCACCAGCCGCTTCGTGCAGCGGCGTTTCACCGGAGGTTCTCTTTGCATTAATATCAGCACCTTTGGCAATAAGCAAATCCACAATGTTTTCGTAACCTTCACCAGCCGCCACTTGTAGCGGCGTAATATCGAATATGGCCTTTGCCTCAACATCGGCACCTTCAGCTATGAGAATCTCCAACATATCTTTGCGGTCTTTCCTGGCCGCCACATGCATTGGCGTCTGACGATACCTGTCCTGTGCCTCTACGTCAGCACCACTGGCAATAAGCAGTTCAACCATCTCAATATGGCCCTCTCGAACAGCGTAATGCAGTGGGGTTTCCAGGTCCTCGCCGCCCTTGACGTTTACGTCAGCACCGTTGGTGATGAGCAATTCAGCAGCTTCTTTGTGGCCCTGATGGGCCGCCCAGTGCAGGGGTGTCCATTCATTTTGGTCCTTTGCTTTGATATCGGTGCCGTTTGAAATCAGCGATTGAATCCACTTGGTGTCGCCTTTCTCTGCAGCACGGTGAAGGGCCTCAGGAGATACCGGAGGCTTTTTCCTGCATCCGACGGTGAGAAGTATGAAAGCCAGTACAAGCCATGAAGACTTAATTACCTTCACTTTTAGTTCCATGCAATTGACACACTTTCTTTTGTTGCTCTGAATGTATTAGTCGGTTTCTGTGCGAAAGTGCGCATGGTTAATCTCCGTTCATTCCATTAATCTGACATTTCCCAGATAACATTTTATCTCATTGCTCGGCTCTCCCGTATCAGATAGTCGAAACTGGCTTGAATAGTCTCCATAAGATTTATGCTATCAAGTTCCAGGCAATTTGTCACGAACTACTTGGGAAATCCAGTTTTAGTTTAGCGATACAATGGAAGCTGTCTTTTATAAAGATAACATATTTGTCTTAAATAATCAACTATCACTAAGACACAAAAACTTAGTTATCTTTTTTTAACTTATCTATACGATCGCCTCGGACATACTCTGAAATATGCGGCCATTTGCCGCCTATTTGTTTGCGATTGGGAATAAAAGCTTCAGAGGCATATTTTTCAATCCTGGCGATTGTCTCAGGATGTGCAGAAGCGAGGTTATTTGTTTCTCCAATATCTTTTGACAAGTCGTATAGTTCCCAGTTTGTTTTCTTATCCGGTTTAACAGCCTTCCATTTTCCCATCCGGACAGCCCTTGTGGCTGCTCCACCCCAGTACAAGTAGTCATGTTTTTTCTGCCGATGTTTTCTTCCCAAAAGAGTCGGCACAATTGAAATACCATCGTTTTGGGTCGGTTTCACAGAAGCCAGTTGTGCCAGCGTAGGCATCATGTCCTGAAAACCTCCGATGTGCTTGTTTGTTGAGCCGGGTTCAATCCTACCGGGCCAGCGGACAATGAACGGTACTCGTATGCCACCATCATATAGACTACCTTTACTGCCTCGTAAGGGACCAGCGCCTTTGAAGAAATCCCTCAACGGCTGCCATGGACCGGACTGCGGCCCATTGTCACTGGTGAAGAATACGATAGTATTGTCGTCGATATTCAACTGCTTCAACAGTGCCATAATTTGGCCGACGTTACGGTCCAAGCGGCTAATCATTCCTGCATAAACCGCATACGCATCATTGCTGCCGATGTAACCCTGGCGAGGGTCGTTAATGGTGGTTTTCGGGAACTTGCCGCGATATGGCTTGACCGAATCCTCAGGTACAGCTAATTCCACATGAGGAATGATCGAAGGAATATAGCAGAAGAACGGTTGTCTTTTTTTAGCACTGGCACGAATAAAATCCATCGTCTTTTCATGCAGAACGTCATCAACGTACTGGTCGAACTTATGGTCATTACCGTCGAGCATAAGCTTTTCGTCGTTATGCCAAATCCAATATGGATAGTAGAAATGGGCATGCACCTGATGATAGAAGCCATAGAACTCATCAAAACCTTTCCTGGATGGAGCGCCGGGCATGTTCTCCAGGCCAAGCCCCCATTTGCCGAATCCGCCTGTGGTATAGCCGGCTTTCTTCAGCACCTGGGCAACTGTGGTTTCGCTCTCAAGAAGCGATGAGCTGCCGCTGTTGGACCTGACTGGAGTGTGGCCATGATGCAATCCAGTCATTAAGACACTTCGTGAAGGTGCGCATACCGTATAGCCTGCATAAAATTGCTCGAATTTCATGCCTTCATCGGCAAGCCGGTCTATATTTGGTGTTTGGAATTTTTCCTGGCCGTAACAGCTTAAATGCCCGTAACCCAGGTCGTCTGCCATTATGAAAATTATATTCGGCTGTCTTCTGCTTGCCGCGGATAACATGCGGCTGTAAGTAAGTCCTGCCGCTATTGTACCTGCCGTTGTAAGTTTGATAAACCGCCTTCGAGATATCTGATTGCTATTAGTCTGGCGATTCTCCAAACGCTCTTTTAGGTTATTGGAATTCACACCTAATCTCCTTTCTATGAAAGTAACTCCATCCAAACTTAACTTTTATCCATTATTATATAACACAAGTCTGTAAACGTAAATATATACCTCCTTCATCCTGAGTGGAAAATACAGAACGCGATGCGGCTGACAGAAAGTAAGCAATCGAAAAATAAGCGATTTGCAATTATCGCAGATTTCATTTATCATTCAGAAAAAGCAGGGAAGATACATAATTAACACAAAAACAGCGTACTTAATGAGGAAGATAAGGAGAATTAATTATGAAACGAATAGTGTGTTTAATGTTAGTTGTTTCGATTGCGTGTGCGGGTTGTGAAGTTAAAGAACATAGCACAAGTATATTTGGTGGACCCGATGTACAACCCACGAATCCTAAAGTAAGCCACACGCTCCCCGGCGTGGAAACCATCGTCGGTATTCCGGGTACGGTGATAAGAATCTCAGATTTAACACGAAGGATTGAGAGGGTGGAGAAGGAGCTATATGAAACCAAAATTACGCCAAAGCGATACAAGGCATTGCTGGTGAAGATAACGGATCTTGGGGCAGCGCTAGATTTACAGAGAGCAGAGTTAAGAGCAGATATTACGAAGTTAAAGAAGGGGGTATCCGAAGCCAAAATTACGCCAAAGCAAGACAAGGCTTTGCTGGTCAAGATAGCTGATCTTGAGACTGCGATTGAGTCACAGAGGGCAGAGTTAAGAGCAGATATTACGAAGTTGAAGAAGGATGTATCCGAAGCCAAAATTACGCCAAAGCAAGACAAGGCTTTGCTAGTCACGATAGCTGATCTTGAGGCTGAGATAGAGTTACAGAGGGCAGAGGAGAGGGCAGATAAGCTTTTACTGGTCAGGATAGCTGATCTTGAGGCTGAAATAGAGTCACAGAGGGCAGAGGAGGGGACAGAGAAGGCTTTGCTGGCCAGGATAGCTGAACTTGAAGCTGAAATAGAGTTACAGAGGGTAGAGATCGTAAGCTCGACAAACGCATACTGTTTGTACGAGGTTGCAATGGAGTCCCAGAGAGTGACAATAGAGAGCTTGGAAAAACTATGCCTTATGTATGAGACTAAAATAGAGTCCCAGGGAAAGTCAGGAAGCAGTGAGGAATCGCCACTGGGTAAAGAGCCAGAAGCTGGCCACGAATAAGACAGTAAGGGAAGATTAAGGAGTCATGATATGAATAATATATTGAACTATCGAGTTGTATCTCTGAGTATTATTATCTTTCTGGCCTTTTCTTTAATTACCATCGCTCAGGAATCGACAAATTATCCCACTATCGGAGAGGTTGTCGGGTTCGACAATCGCATCAACGACCTTATTGGTTCTGATGCCCGGATTGAGCTGCTTGCTTCAGGATTTGAATGGTCCGAGGGGCCGCTGTGGATTCAGGATGGCGGCGGCTATCTGATTTTTTCGGATATACCGCGCAATTCCGTGATGAAGTGGAAGGAAGGAGAAGGCATCAGCCTGTTTATGAAACCATCTGGCTATACGGGCGTTGCGGACTATGGCCGTGAACCCGGAAGCAACGGATTAACTTTAGACCAAAAGGAGCGCATTATATTTTGCGAGCACGGCGACCGGCGTATTTCGAGACTGGAAAAAGATGGAGGCAAAAAAACTCTTGTTGATAATTATATGGGCAGGCGATTAAACAGTCCAAATGACGCCGCGGTTAAATCTAATGGTGATATTTATTTCACGGACCCGCCTTATGGTTTGCCGAAAGGTTATAACGACCCGCGGCGTGAACTTGATTATTGTGGTGTTTATCGCCTTTCAACCGCAGGACAATTGACTTTGCTTACTAAAGAAATGACCAGACCGAATGGAATTGCATTTTCCCCGGAAGAAAAGGTCCTTTATGTTGCACAATCAGATTCTAAAAATCCCATTATAAAGGGATTTCCAGTCAAACGTGACGGCACTCTTGGAACGGGAAAGGTTTTGTATAACTATTCGAGTCTGATGAGGAAATATCCCGGCTCCCCGGACGGCTTAAAGGTTGACCGCAGTGGAAATCTGTTCGCTACCGGCCCCGGAGGGGTGTACGTTATTACGCCCCAGGGCAATCTTCTCGGCAGAATTCATACCGGTAAACGCACGGCTAATTGTGCATGGGGCGATGACGGCTCAGTCCTGTATATGACAGTTGATGATTCTCTGTGCCGCATTAAAACAAAAACAAAGGGAGCTAATTGGAAAAATATCCAGTAGCGTAACTTATGAATTGCATCATCGAGACTGGTTGTGTTATAATATGCAAAGCAAAATTAGAGGCAATCAGCATCAGATGAAAAGTTGAACGAGAAACACTTTCTTTCAAATATAAGGAGGTTCATTATGGCCAGGTTGAAAGGTTTTACCTTAATAGAACTTCTTGTGGTGATCGCGATTATCGCGCTACTTATGGCCATCATTATGCCGGCATTGAATTCGGTAAAAAAGAAGGCCGCGACGACCGTTTGCCTGACCAATACCAAGAACCTTTCCTTAGGTTGGTATATGTATATGGGAGATAATGATGACCACATCATGAGTTCTGAAGACAACGGTATAGATAAGAACGGGACATACGTTGGCTGGTGTGGAGTGCCTCATAACGTAAATGGCAGCCCTCTTAGCAATACTCAGGCGGACCCACCTGTGACGGATGAAGATGAGAAACGGGGGATCGAAATAGGTGTGCTGTACCAATCCTGTTCGGCACAAGGATTGCGGTGTTCTTTATGGTGGGAGAATTGCCCAATATTATTTTTCACAGATCACC
>VRUK01000209.1 GCA_019456195.1 Planctomycetota bacterium
CTTGCCTTCTATAATGCTGCAAGTATGGCCTTAAAAAAAGGTGTAGAAATGGCTAAGGCTGTTTTACTAGAACCAATAATGCGTATTGAAATTACGCTTCCGGAGAATTATCTTGGTGACGTACTCAGTGAATTGCATAGCCGTAGAGCTGGTATTGACGAATTGATTACAATGGAAGACTTGAGAGTAATTAAAGGACATATTCCTTTGGCAGAGACTTTCGGTTATGCAACTACTTTAAGATCTATCACTCAAGGAAGGGGTACATATACTGTGGAACCTTTGGAATATAGTCCGGCACCAGTAAAAGTTAGCAGTAGTGTGACGTAATTCAAATGAATCTTTAAAATTATCTCTGGAGGAAGGGGAAAATGGCCAAAGAGGTATTTAAGAGGACGAAGACGCATGTGAATGTTGGAACGATAGGGCATGTAGACCACGGCAAGACTACGTTGACATCAGTGATAACACATATACTATCGAAGAGGGGGCTAGCCAAGGAGAGGCCATTTGATTCGATAGACAAGGCGCCGGAGGAGAGGGAGCGAGGAATAACGATAGCGATAGCACATGTGGAATATGAGACGGATAAAAGGCACTATGCTCATGTGGATTGTCCTGGCCATGCTGATTATGTGAAGAATATGATAACAGGTGCGGCGCAGATGGATGGTGCGATATTGGTGGTAAGTGCACCAGATGGTCCGATGCCACAGACCCGAGAACACATACTGCTTGCCAGACAGGTGGGTGTACCGAGGATAACGGTATTTATAAATAAGGTGGACCAGTTGGAAGATAAAGAGCTGTTAGAGCTGGTGGAGCTGGAAATTAGAGAGTTGTTGAGTAAATACGAATTTCCTGGTGATGATATACCGGTGATAAAAGGTTCAGCGTTGAAGGCGTCAGAGTGTGGATGTGGTAAGAAGGAGTGTGAGAATTGTGGTCCCATAAATGAACTGATGGATTCGTTGGATAACTACATTCCTGATCCAGTGCGTGAGATAGACAAGCCATTTTTGATGTCTATAGAAGATGTGTTTAGTATAAAGGGGAGAGGTACGGTAGGAACTGGGCGAGTGGAGCGAGGGATTGTGAAAGTGGGAGATGAGGTAGAGGTAGTAGGTATGACGGAAGAGGTAAGAAAGACGGTGGTTACAGGAGTGGAGATGTTTAACAAGACGTTGGATCAGGGTCAGGCGGGAGATAATGTTGGGGTATTGTTGAGGGGGGTAGAGAAAGACGATTTGGAGCGTGGGCAGGTGTTGGCATTGCCCAAGAGTATAACGCCGCATACCAAGTTTGAGGCGGAGGCATACATATTGACGAAGGAGGAAGGTGGTAGGCATACGCCTTTTTTTAATGGATACAGGCCGCAGTTTTACTTTCGGACGACGGATGTTACAGGAGTGGTGACGTTGTTGGGAGGTGCGGAGATGGTTATGCCTGGAGACAATGCGAAGTTTGAGATAAAGTTGGTAACGCCGATAGCGATGGAGCAGGAGTTAAGGTTTGCGATAAGAGAGGGAGGTAAGACGGTAGGCGCTGGTGTTGTTACCAAGATTATTGAGTAGCATAAATGAAATATATATATAATGAGAAACTATATTACGTTAGCGTGTACAGAGTGTAATAATAGAAATTATAGGACAAGTAAAGAAATGAAGCAAACGGGACGTTTAGAATTAAAAAAGTT
>VRUK01000210.1 GCA_019456195.1 Planctomycetota bacterium
GTCCGGCTAATGGTTCCCGCTGTCGGGCCCATAGAGGACTTTCACCTCCAAGTAAGTGTGCCCTGCCGGGCACACAAAAAAAAAGGCCGACACCTTTCGGTACCGGCCTTTATAATTCCTGCCTGTCTTGAGCTTGTCGAAAGGGCAATAACCGGATTTTATCCCGTCTTTGCAGGACTCGCCCGTAACCCCGTCCTGAGCAAAGTCGAAGGGAGCTACCATCAGCCTGAAACCATCAAGACGCCCAGTTTAGCCTCAATTTTTTATGTGATTGGGCACAATCTCTAAGATAGAGATTAATCAAATTCTGATATGGTATCCACGTTTCTTCGGCCAGACCTTTAAAGTATTTAATGACATCAATGCCGAGTCGAAGAGTAACCTGTTTTCTCAGTTTTTTTGCGTATGGATTTTTAACTGATCTTGAAAAGTCGTATTGCTTTCTCATAAGAAACTCCCATATTGTTTTTGCTCAACTCTATTTGCTTTTTTTGCTTATATTATTCTAATCTTCTCTTCACTTTTACGATAACAATGACATACAACAAGCATTCTTAAGATCGAGCTAAGCCCTGTCAAAACAAATCTATCCTCGGTGTTTGAGTGGTCTGGGTCGTGTATTAGCCTCGCATTTACGTCAGAATATACCGCCGAGGCCTCCTCAAAAGATACTTTTTGTTTTTGTAGATTTTGTGTGGCCTTTCGAGCATCCCAACTAAATTGCATTTCATCCATAATTATAATATAATTACAAATCAAGCATTTAGGTAGAATATTTCACAAAAATCAGCGCATAGGAAAAGGCCGACACCTTTCGGTACCGGCCTTTATAATTCCTGGCAATAACCTACTCTCGCCCGTAAGGACTACCATCGGCCTGAGCGGGCTTAGCTTCTGAGTTCGGAATGGGATCAGGCGTTTCCCCGTCAGTATAGTCACCAGGAAATTCGTTATCCTCAATAGCTTTATGCCAAGGAGGACTAATTCAGTATTATGTCTTCAAACTTCCGTCTTCTGACTTCAAAAAAATACGCAGATGCGAATAATGAGCACATTTATAAAACTTCTGACTCGTGCACTGATATTATAGTGCATTGTCTGCTCAACCAAAGATTGATATGGTCAAGCGTTCGAGCGTTAGTACCGGTTAGCTTAACACATTTCTGTGCTTACACACCCGGCCTATCGACCTGATAGTCTATCAGGGCTCTTCATCCACCCGAAGGTGGAATGGAATCCTTATCTTAGAGGGGGCTTCCCACTTAGATGCTTTCAGCGGTTATCCTTTCCCGACTTAGCTACCCGGCGGTGCCCCTAGCGGGACAACCGGTACACCAGCGGTCAGTGCTTCCCAATCCTCTCGTACTAAGGAAACATCTCTTCAAGATTCCTGCGCCCACGGCAGATAGGGACCGACCTGGCTCGCGCCGGTCTGAACCCAGCTCGCGTACCACTTTAATCGGCGAACAGCCGAACCCTTGGGACCGCCTACAGCCCCAGGATGTGATGAGCCGACATCGAGGTGCCAAACCTCCCCGCCGCTATGAACGCTCGGGGGAGATAAGCCTGTTATCCCCGGAGTACCTTTTATCTGTTGAGCGATGGCCCTTCCACACGGAACCACCGGATCACTAAGTCCTGCTTTCGCACCTGCTCGACTGATAAGTCTCGCAGTTAAGCAC
>VRUK01000026.1 GCA_019456195.1 Planctomycetota bacterium
AATGTTAGAAGTATTTTTGGCCGTTGTGCTATCTTGAAAAGTGTTACCCTTGAGCATATCAGATTGAACCATGCCGAAAAGTGAGAATTTAGTCCGTCTAAAGCCGGATCCGAGATTTGTTGATTTTTGGTGGTTTTTTGTTGAAAATCAATGAAAAATGGCCAAAAATGCTCTTTTTTAGTTATATCTACACGAATTAGGCCCCTGCCAACGATGCGTTTGAGCCGTTTACTCTCGACCTCGATTCTGCTGCGTTCACTGGCGTTGGTAATGCCATATTTCCTGCATAGCTCCAGGAAGTGTTTTACCCGAGGTCGCATTCGCTCGGCCAGGGCGAAATCAACCGATGATTTATCCTTTATATACCAGATTGGTTCGATGGCGGCCCGGTACGCGCAGATTGAGGCCTTTTCCACACGAGCACGAACGGCGTCGTTTTCGGCTAATCTCATCGCCTCAGTGAAAGCAAATAGACCCACCTTGGTTATGGTTTCATCGATTGCATAATCTTTCGCCTTACCAAAGCAGTTCGGATGCAATCCGCTGGCCAGTGCGTTCTCGTGAGTTAGATTGATAAACCGCCGAATTGGCTCGGCACTGCGGCCATAATGTAAATCAAGAAATTCGTCTGTTAGCTTCCGGCTGCTTTTGCTCGGATCCCAGAGTAGATTGGCCATCACATAATTGCGTAAATCAGAAAGCTCGGCCCCGAGAGCATTGCCCGCCGCCTGCATAAATATCCCTATCGCATTATTGGTAACAAAGTACCGGATGTTCGATTCTATTACCCGAAGGTTGGGACATGGAAGTAAATAATTGCTAAAGTTCGTATTGTAGTTCCAAATAGAAATATGGTCGCACATTTTACCCCAGTTGGCCAGGTCCTGGCAAAACTGTACATTTTTCCTGCACGTTGGGTCATTGATAGGGTGCAGAACACAGCACTCAATGCTGCACAACTGGATTTGAACGTTTGGCCGGGGCTTGATCGTTTTTGGCGGCTTGCGTGAATACCAGTAAGACAATGTACCCACCATTACATCCGGATACTCCTTCGCTACCTCATCTGCTACTGCATTGACAAATGTCAGCAGCGAGCCCATTGGCGTACCTTCTTGCTCATCAATGGCGGAACATCGGGAGCAGCGACAGTATTTATTATTGTCGTTCTGGCTGACTGATATGTTCTCCATATTAGGATTCTTCTTGAGAACATCTAAAACTGAATCGGTGACGATGCGGAGGACATCCGGATTGGTCAGACAGAGTTCCGGCCCCCCACCTCCCATCTCCAGTTTGCGCTCGCCCTCGACCAGGGCGAAATACTCCGGGTGTTCCTTTCCATATTCCTGCGATGAGAGATGACTATGAAAGCTGTGGTTTATGAGATTCAGTCCTGTCTTGCCGCCCAGCTTCGCCTCGGCAGTGACGGTATTTACACGAATTCGAGCGGCGAAAGCAGGATTTCTGTTGGTTTCGCCATAATAACTCCAGCGAAAACGCAGAGGTGGATGATAAAAACGGTCCAAAGGTCCAATCACACGCCACGTCCCTATCCTTGGCACATACGTATGGTCAACTGTGAGGAATCGTACGCCGACATAATCTTCAAGAAAAGTATAAACACCGTAGAGTGTCCCACGTGTCCCCTCCTGCGGTTGGCCGGCTATCGCAATGTTATCATCCCGTACAATAATGCGAAAGTCTTCCTGCCCAAACTCATCGGTGCTGAAACCAACGCTGCTGGCACGCATAGACGGGCTTGAACCAATAAAGATATGATGCTGTCCACTCGTGGCAGAATCGGACTGACTGATAATTGGCAGATTAGTATTACTTGCCTGAGCAAAATGGCTTTGGAATTCTTCAGCGGCGTAAATCTCGTTTGGCGAAGCATTTTTTGCTATTACAATGTCCCAGTTATCCAGCTTAGCAAGGTTTACTCCACTTGGAACAGTGGCAGAAACAGGACAAACCGCCAGGACATACAGCAGAACTATCATTGGTACAACATAGCGAGGCATAGTATTATCTCCTTTCCTATAATAGTTTGAGCCTTTAAGGGGCTGGACTCTTCCGAGAGTGCTTTACAGACCATTTTCTATTGGCCCGGGCCTTACTACCACAGGTGCATTTTTTATCTGTGGTCGAATAGCCAGCCAGTCAATCCCCTGAAACTCAGGGTCGTCGATCTGTCTTACTTCCTCATCGCCACGATAAGGACACATCGCATCAACCCATGCGATGAGTTTTCTCCGGCTTAGCTCGTCAACTTTTACATTGTAATGTTTTCCGTTCGAGGCCATATCGACAAGACGGCTTTTGTAAGATAACTTAGTCATTGGTTCTGGTGTTACATAAGCAGCCGGGTCACGCTGATCATAGGCCTCAACCAATATTGTATCGGCAATCCCAAATCCGGCCGGTGGATTTTCCGGTGGATGATAAACTGCCCCCCATGAAGGATTACCAATCAAAAGCACATAAGGCTCCTTGAAAAGACCACTGCCGCGAAACGTAAGGTCAGGTTCGGCCCGTTCATCTCCGTCGCCCTGGTGACACTCACCACAGTACTTGTCCAACACAGGTTGAACAAATCGCATATAGCTTATCGACTCATCGCCCCAGGGCGGCGGGGTAATTTCCGAGGGACTACGGCGCAGTGCCCTGGCACTGGCCTTATTAGCCGGAGTTACACTGTGCATCTCGTGACAGCCCAGGCACCCTCTTGTCTCGCCCGGCATCACACCTGAGACCGAACGCATTGTCTGTAATGCCAGATAATTGTCATCGAGCAATTGAAAATAAAGCGATAGACCCGAAGGCGCTTTAAAATGCACAGAGCCATCTTCTTCAATTGGAACCGTTCCAAGTATCCGTTTGACTCCCTCAGAAGATACCATCGAAACCACTGGTCCGGTCGATGCATAAGGTCGTTTGTACCAATAGCTGTATGTCTTGGCATCCATCGTCAGAATACGAAGATAACTTGCTCTGCCCCTGATTTTCGCCGGAGCGTTATGATAAACGTTATGACTGAATATAATACCCCCGGCAGGCTCATGCCGCTCTGCCATTGTGGGCCATTGAACAGAATCCGGCTTTACCGCGGGCTTCGGACGAGGCTTGAGAGGCATGGCGTGAAGAATGTGATGTACACCCTCGTAAATCAGCTCTTTGTTACCCGTTGTATCCATCAGGTACAATACAAACTTGCCATCCCTGTCGGCTGATACAAGAAACACTTCTTCGCTTAATGGGTAAGGATTCTGATAGGCGCGGTAGTTACCGCTCTTATGATAATTCTCAGACTCTATCGGATCGACCGGGCCGTTGCCTGATTCGGGCCATTCGAGTTCTGCGGTTACTTTTGTAAGGCCACCCGGGAAGTTAAGACCTTTTCGTGTGTCAACAATGCCGATACTACCGGAAAACCAGTTATGATGCGCAGATCCGGTAAACATTACCCTGTGGCTGCCCGGGATCGACCGGGCGTCTTTTAGAAGATCAGGCCACACGCTCTGGTTGCCCCAGAAAGTAGCAGCGCCGGTTCCATCCGGAGCCATCGTCCAAAGCGATTGAGCTCGCCAGAGCGGCTTATCGGTATATTCCCAACGGGTATAGATCACCGTGCCGTCATTGAGCATCGAAGGCAGATAGTCCGGCTCGTTATTGCGGGAAATAATATACATATTACTGCCGTTGAGATCGCACCGCGTTAGCACAAACGAGTTCGTCGGCGGCATGCAGCGGACATAGTTATGCCCGCGTGTGCTGGCAAAGATGATGTGCCTGTTATCCGGAAGATAGATCGGGTCAACATCGTCATAGATACTATCAGTAATCTGTCGTAAGCCGGAGCCATCAATATTTATCTCGTAAAGATGAAAGTTCTTCTCGTTAGCCGGATGAAATGACAGCAGCACCCGCTTTGCATCAAATGACAGGTCAGGCCGCCAGAATGTACCGTGCAATGGCTCGTCCGGCATCAGTTTTACCAAATGCCCCGTTAGGGACAATCCTTTAAGAGTAAGCAGTCTGCCACCCGGCACTGCCATATAGCCAAGTCGATGACGCGTCTCATGGGGCCATTCAGATCCCGCCGGCGAAGGTATATCTACAAACAACAAACTGTCAAAATCCACAACGGGATCACCCAACATTATTCTGCGTTTAATACTTCGCACTGTGTAATATAACCGCTTACTGGCGCCATTAACCACCCTTGCTTCCAAAGCTTTTAGCCTGGACAATTCTTTTGAAAAATCGACCTGGTCCGGATACTTCCGCTTGATCCTGGCGGCAGCTTCCTTAGCCCATTCTATCTCTCTCTTTATGCGATTAACTGTTACATTACCATCTGCCTGAAATAGCCAATCTCGCCGCAATAAATCTTCCGCCTCTTTTGCTGAGTAATCCCGCGTTTGAGGAGTATATGGCTTTACATAAGGAGCTACTGCTTCATGCTGCACAGGTCTGTACACTATCAGTTTCGCAGCCTCCATCATAAGAATAATCCAATCCGCCTCACACGTCCCAGCCTCAGCCATATCCTTTAGCCGCTCAAATTTCGCCGCCAACTGCTCGACTCTTTTCCATTTCTTCAGCTCAGTCTCACTAAGCCCGGCCCATTGCTGCCGGGTCAGCGGCTTATACTCCGTCACAAGGCCTGTCAGGTATTCGCCCTTACTTAAATTCCACGAATTATCCGCGGCGATCAGATACTCGAAAGGTTGGCTGTTTGTCGCTTTAGAAAAATCAGTAAACTCTTTGGGAAATCTTGCAGCAAGTTTTGCCTGGACAAGCTTCAATAAAACGGCCGGCACATTACCGCCTTTCAGGTTCTTCCGGGTCCCGGCCAAAGTTTCGGCAAAAGTTGTTTTATCCTCATATACATTCTCTATCTGCTCTTGATAGTCCTCAGCCTTCGTCCCGTTCACCGACAGACCTTTCTCATATAATCCGGCGATCTGTTCGCCTGCCAGCGCTATATTGAATATCCGCATATCATCTATCATCCCATGGAAAAACTCGCCCGTTCCCCCCAGTGACCCTATAAACGCATCGGCCTTACCACCGGAAATGATCCGTCCCGGTTTTTCGTGTGAGCCAATTTCAAGCCCGTCCAGATATATCCGCATCTTCTTACCATCAAATGTCCCTGCCACATGGTGCCATTGAAGATCTGTCAACAACGACGAGTGAACCGGAGCGTCTAACTCCTCGTAACCTGAACCCTCTACGTTTAGCCCCAGTGACAATACCCGGCCGTTATGCTGAAATGAAAAAAGGATCCGCCTGTCCCCGTCTTCCTTGCGGAATATCTCTCGAAAACCAGAAAGCTCTTTTGGACTCACCCATGTTGAGATAGTAATGAATGGTAGATTTCTGAATGCCTCATTGGCCTTTATACGGATTGCCTGGGGTCCCTTAAGATATGCCGCCGAGGCGAAAACTCCATCATCGAGGGAAACATTACCCTGGACACTTGCGTCAAGCCCAGCCTCGGTAGAATCCCTTAACAGGCCCTCCGTCAAATCATCGAATGTCCAATGCCCGATCAATCCTTGCCGGAGGCCATCCTCATTTTCAATTTTAGCAGCAAACGTGTTACCGGTTGAAGCAATACAAATATAGATAAGCAGAAGATATGAGACTTTTGTTTTCATTAAACAGACTCCCGATAATTATCGTTACTCGTATTATAACAACCTTCTTAGATTGGAGTAATACAAATTTAGACTAAGGAGAAGATATGAGACTTTTATTTTGCAAGCTGCTGACTGTTGAAATCAAATCCTCATTTTGGCAAGGGGAGGTACTTGTCCAAAAACCGATCCATGAGATAACAGCATCGGTCATTAACTGGTTCGGCAAGGTCCATAGTGTGAGGCCAGCCGGGAAACTTTTCATAAACCATCGGTATGTTTAGTTGGTTTAATTTTTTTGCGAGCTTGTCTGCCTGGGCGATAGGTACCGTTGAATCGATAGTCCCATGCAGAATCAGGGTGGGTGGATCATCCCTGGTCAGGTGAGTGATCGGTGATGCAAAAGCATATATTTCCGGTTCATCATCATATTGTTTGCCGGAAAGAAAATCATGCAGCACTTTTTGTTTCCGTGCAAAAGGAGTTGTCAGATCAGCGGGGCCATAATAATTCACCACTACCTGAACGCGGCTGCTAATTCCCGGATGCCCTCCCACTCCTTCAAGTTTAGCTACGTCGGATGAATATCCAGCCATCATGGACAGATGACCGCCAGCAGAGTTTCCGGAAACACCAATTTTATCAGGATTGATATTATATTTTTTCGCATTAGCCCGCATCCACCGTACTGCGCATTTGGTATCATGAACCGCGGCCGGAAATGGTGCTTCATTAGTAAGACGGTATGAAATAGTGGCTGTGGCATAACCACGAGCGGCATATTTTACAGCATAATATTTCATGTCCGCCCTGTTGCCGCTCTTCCAGGCGCCGCCATGTATAAAGATGAGCCCGGGAACAGGTTTGTCCGTCCTGGGCAGGTATAGGTCTAAATGAAGGGACCGCTGACCCACCTTCCCATATTCCAGGCCTTTGATCTCCCGCACTGAATCTGGTACAGGAACATTTTTGGCATCAATTAGTTTTACCTGACCCGTTAACAACGCTATCTTTAATTGAGCTTCAGTAGCGTATCCTTTCGGCATGGGTGGTTCTAACATATCATAGGCAAGCACAGGTATGGAAATTAATATGCCTGCGAAAGACAACATGACAGTGGATACAATCCCTTGTTTTGTTGAATTCACGATTTCACTGATTATAGGATTTTTCATTTTCTTTCCTTATACGTGATTATGGCATGTCCGGCAGCATCGATCAACAGAAATCAAAGAATATATGCAGTTAACATTGGCAGATATTTCGTTACAGGATGCCTCAAAAATAATTGTGGCAATAGAGAATTTAGTATTTAATTTTAAATTCTTCGTAGGTGGCCGTGGCGTGTTGACGAATCGAGATATTTTGCAAATCGGTGGCGTATGGATTATCATAACTATCAGCCGCACAGCAGCCTGGATTATATGGCCCCGGCGGCATTCGCAGCGCTGTGTCTTGAGCAAGGCTCCGGTTCCCTCCGCCTTACTCAAGATAATGAGAATTGTTGTTAACTATTCTCATGACGGCCGGACCAACATAAGGGGGCAGGTCAATGTCATGTGGAAGAAGCACATCTTTGGCCTTTATGTAGGAGTTAAGAGTCCCCAACAAGCAGTTCAACCGTACAAGTGAAAGGCGCAGTTTTTCACTTGCCGGTTAGCTGAGGCGTTAGAAGTTTCGTAATTGAATCCTCATGAGATGAGCACGAGCTTTTGGAGGTATTCGAACGATAAAATGCATGTTAAGTCTCCAGGCTTTGACACGCAGGCACTTTACGGCTCTTCTTCTTATACCCATTGCTTACTACGTTACTCCCACACCCCTTCCACACTGCCAAACATATGCTTCAGTATCGTGGTGGATTACATAGTCACCTTGTGAGTCCCTGCATTGTGAGCTTTATGATAAGGATAATTTACTTCGGTTCAAATAATCATTGGGACCATGCTGTTGGTTCTCTATCCCAACGATGCTTCTCCAGCTCAATCATTAAAGAAGGATCTAAAAGCCCTGCATCACTAGTACCCATGTTCATCTCGACATGTTTTACCTTACGCATCCCAGCTATTATCGTGCTCACAGTTGGCTCGCCGATAATGAAACGAAGTGCCATTTCCGGCATAGTCATGCCGTCCGGTATCAACGGTTTGAGCATGTCCGCATGTTCTACGCTTGAGTTTAGATTCTCAGGGACGAAGTAGGTGTTGCGCCAATCGCCATCTGACCAGCGGCTTTTTTTCGTTAGTGTGCCTGTTAATGTGCCTTCGTCGAATGGTACCCGTGCGATGACGCCTATGTTCTGCTCTCGACAAGCAGGAAAAAGCTCGCATTTAGGATTTTGATCGAAGATATTGTAGATTACTTGCACGGTATCAATAAGTCCGCTCTTGACTGCCTTTACCCCGTTCCATGGTTCCCAGCGGTTAATACTAATCCCAATAGCGTGAAATAACCCCTGAGCCTTAAGCTCGCTCATTTTTCCGAACCAGCGATCATCTTCCAACCACAAATCTTCCCATGTATGGAACTGCATTAAATCGAAGGAATCCAGGCCGGCGTTTTTGAGACTCTTCTCGACGTACTCCTGAATATGTTCAGGAGGAAAGCAATCTTCAAGCGAATATTTACGCTTACTTGGCCATTTAAAGTTTTTGGGAGGTATCTTTGTTGCAGTATAGAGCTTCTTGTCGTTATTTGCTCTCAGAAGTTCGCCAAGCAAACTTTCACTCTTACCCTCACCATATCCCCAGGCTGTATCAAAAAAATTGCATCCGAGATCAACAGCATGCTGCATAGAACGCAGCGATTCCTCATCGTTAGAGCCGGTCCATCCTCCCATACCCCACATACCATATCCGATCTCACTAATCTGCCAATTCGTACGTCCAAGTTTTCGAAATTTCATATTAAATACCCTTTTTCACTTTTACTTGGCCTCGATTTGCTCTGCTTTCAGTGCCCGATAAGTTTAATTTCAGCGCGACAGCCGCGGTCCATAGCGAGGTGGTTCCTGGCCGAGTTCATAGCAGCCCAGGTCCGGAGCCCTGCCGGTGAAACCGTCGGTGACTTGTGGAAGGGCGATGCCTGCATCGACTACCTTAGCGCTGTTGCGCAGACGCAGGTCGTAGTCGCCGGGATCACAGGTCTTGCCCTTTTCAGGCGGCCCGGCTCCGACAAAGACATCATAGTCAGCCATGATTCCGTGTTCTTCGAGCCCGGTAGCTTCGAAGAATTTATCAATAGACTGGTATCTGCCGACATTTCCATTGTAGCTTGTCCACTTGAGCAGCCGATCGGGCTCATTGCGACGGTACGCATTGTAATCCATCGTGCTATAGACCGTTGGCGAGCCGGAGTCCATCGCGTACCCCTCGCCGCTCATGAAAAGGTTGTTCCTGAAGTGCCCGTTTTGCCAGATGGGAGGCGGACGAAAGCCTGTTCCGGCGCAACACGATGTGTTGTTATAAGCTTCGATGCCGGCGGGGTAGTTGTTCAGCTTATAGCTGAGGCTGGTGATTCCGTAAAGTTCGTTGCGGATCAGATAGACGGGCCCTCCGTAGAACGGTTGAGTGGACATGCCTGTGTGCGTATTATAGCATCGGTTACGGTAGAATCGCACGTTGTGGCAACCGTAATCGGCTTCGAAAGTGTCATCCTGCGCCCAGGACAGATCGTTATTGTAGAAATCAATATTCACACAGTGCCTGGTCACGTCATCTACAGGTGGACCGAAGTTGTAGATAGCGGCCGCGTCGCTGAACCTTGTAATGCGGTTGTAGCAGATCACGTGACCCTGGCCATAGACGTTGACGCCGGTATGGCCGGGACTCATGTAGGTCTCACGTGGTCGCGGATACCATGTCGTGTTGATACCGACAATCTCATTGTCTGCGATATACCAGTTCTTTGAGTTTGCACACCCGGTATTGATGCCGTACACGACATCGTAAATCCGGCATCCCTGGACGACCAGGCCAACAGAACCGTTGGGCTTTGCGGCGTAAATAGCCGTATGAGCGCCGCGGAAGGTGAGCCTCTCAAAGTTCAGGTGATTTGTTCCGTTGAGTGTTACGATACGGGACTTGCTGCCGAGGCCCTCACCTTCGAGTATTGCTTCGCCCTCTGTGGGTCCGCGGATGACGATTGGTCTGGCAGCAGTGCCCGATTTTTTCAAATCGAACGGTCCCTTATAGATTCCGGGGGCAAGCAGAATAACGTCGCCGGGTTTCGCTTCTTTGAAGGCCGCCAAAAATCCCTCCTCAGCAGAGCCCTTTATCGTATGTTCGCCTTTGAAAGCTCTCGGCTCGGCCCGCGTTGTTGCACTTACAATCTTTGGCTTAGTCGGTGCTCCGCCGTCCGGATCGGACATTGTGAACCGGATTTCATAGATTGTCGCCGGCTCCAGAAACAGCACACTTCCGGCAAACAGGTTCCCCGTGCGGTAGGGTCCGTAAACCTGGTTTGCCACCTCATGATGAACGCGCAGCATCGGCAACGCGTTTTTCCACTGAGCTTGTCCTTTCTTGCGAAACTCAACGGTGACCGATGCGTTCCGATTGCTGTCACCCTCGATATACCATCGGAAACCCAGGTTCTCAATGGTTGGAGGATCAACTATGAATCGCTTCGGTACGATTTTGTTCATCTTCGGACCTACTGGAAAACCGACAAGCGGTTTCGGCTGCTGTCTCGCTTGAGCAGACATAGTAAGCGCGGTCAGCGTCAGGGTGGTTACCACCGACATAAGCATACTATGACTTCTCTGTGTCTCGTTTATCATTCTCATAATCACCGCTATTGTATCCAAGTAAATGCCTCAAGCATTATCTCTTTTTAATTTTCTTTGCAAAAAACGTAAAAATGCTTAAAAATATCTATAAGTGGAACGATACTCTGATCTATGAAATTGATATAAACTAACGGAGGCCATCATGTTTCGTTTCGAGCTGGACGAAAATTAGAGTTTAACCCACATTCTGAGAAGTTCATAAACGATGATGATGCGAACAGTTATTTGACTCGTCAATATCGACACCCATATATCTTACCGAAAGAGGTATAAGCAGCAATACCGATTATGTTACAGGGATTCTTAAGAACGATTAGCACTGATCAGATGGAGCAAATCCATCAGGCGGTACTGAACGTCCTGGAAAAAACTGGTCTGCAGATTAAGGGACGGTTTCTATTGGAGGCATTGGCCGACGCCGGATGCCGGGTGGATTTTGATAAACACCGGGCCTGGTTCAAACCGGACCTGGTAGAACGTCAAATCGGGGCCCAAAAAGACCGCTACCAAAAGGTACGCTCGTCCCTGTGGTATCCGTTTTGCAGTCGACTACCGGACAGCGATGTGGCTTGGCCGGATGAATTTACGTTAGACTATGGCTTTGGCACGCCCTTTATCTATGACTATCCAACAGGGACGTATCGCAAGCCCACGGCCCAGGACCAGATCGATATGATCAAACTGGGTCAGGCCCTTCCGGAGGTCAAGGCCGTGAATGCTCCGTTTGTCTGCGGTGATTTCGACAGCCGTATGGAGAGTCTCGAATCCGCGCGCCTGCTGTTATTGCATACGGATAAGCCTGGGTGGGTGGCGACTACATGCGGGCAGGAGGTCAAGTACCTGGTCGATATAGCCCAACTGGCTGTCGATCATAACAGTGGTGCGGTCCCGTCTGAGCCGTCGATTTTTGTGAATGCATATTGCACTACGTCACCGCTCAAACTGGATAAGCGATCATGTGATGTCTTGGCCGAGGCGCTAAAATGCAAGTTGCCGGTAAACTTCGCGACCATGCCCATCCTGGGCGGTACCACCCCCGTGACACCCGCGGGCAGCGTAGTGGTGGCAGCAGCGGAACTTCTGGGGTGTATCACTGCGGCGAGTCTGATTGACCCGGAGATCATGTTCTACACCACGAGTATTGCTGCGGTCATGGACATGAGAACCGCCCAGGTCTGTTATGCCGTACCCCAGGCGGTCCTGACTGATGTGGCTTTGCATCAGTTGTTCCGGACCAGGTACGGCCTCGTGCTCAACGTGGAACCCGCGTATGTAGAGGCCAAGTGTCCGGGTATCCAGGCAGCCTTACTCAAGACCTATCGGCAGATGGCCTTTGCCGCAACGGTCAGTGCCTCTCTACCCATTGGACTGCTCGACAGCGCATCGACTTTTTCTCCGACCCAGGCCATGATCGATCGTGACATTAACCTGGCCCAGTACGGGTTTGCCCGGGGCATTGAGGTCAATCCCGAAACCCTGTGTGTGGATCTCATCAACGAGATGGAATTCTGCGAAAAGAATGCGTATATCCAGACAGACCATACATTCCGCCATTTCCGTGACCTGCTTTGGGACTCTCCGCTTCTGGATCGAACCACCAGGCAAGAGCGCGCTTACCTGCCCGACCGGGAAGATGAGGCACTCCTGCAACAAGCCGACCAGGCCTGGCGAAAGTTGGTGGAAACCGCTCAGCCCATAGAGCGTAACGAGCGTTTTCGCCGTGAACTGGATCGTATTGTGGAGGCAGCGCGCCGAGAGCTGCTAACGTAAACAGCAACAGAAGTATAAACATTAAATATGATCGAGGTATTACCATGGAATTTGACCACGTAGGCATTATCACAACCGAAAAGAAACCAGGTGAGGTTTTTGTGGAGGCCACGCGCGTGTGGATCACCAATTGTGAAGATCATCCTTACCGTGTAGAGTGGCTGCGTTTCGAGCCTGACAGTCCCGTTACCGGCCCCCTGCGCGAGATTCCACATATCGGCTACCGCGTGGACAGCGCAGAAGCCATTACTGAGGCCGCCCAGGGTATGAAGGTCTTACTCGAGCCCTTTGACGCCGGCTTTGCCGTGGCCGGATTCTACCAGACCCCTGACGGCGCGGTTGTCGAGTTCGTCACATACAAGGACGGACCATCGCCCTGGTCGAGTGCTCGCACGTGATGACGTAGGCATTGTGAATATGGTGAATTCTGATGCAGAGTGTGAATCGCCGGAACTTTCTACAGCATGTGTGCTTATGTGGCATCAAATTAACCTTGAATCATTAAGTCTCTGGAGATATCATATTACCTGGCTTGGCCAAGGTGAATAGTACTTCGATGTGATAGCAGGAGTTTAGGGTAATTTGGAGGTAAACCATGAAATCAAAATTGTACATTGCTTCTCTGGCAACAATAGTTATCTTTGTGGGAATGAGTGTCAACCTGAATGCTGCAGATATTCGCGTATTGCCGAAAAACCAGGTTCCGAATGATCGGCGGCTGGGCCCGCTGAAGGAACTGAGCGGAGATTACTTTCCATTTGAGGTTCCGAAATCGCGGCAACAGTGGGAGCAGCGGAAGGCGGATCTTAAGCGGCGAATTTTGGTGGCGACCGGATTGTGGCCCATGCCGGACAAGACTCCGCTGAATCCTGTTATCTATGGACGCGTGGAGCGTGACGATTTTACTGTTGACAAAGTTTACATCGAAAGCTATCCGGGTCATTTCGTGACCGGTTTACTCTTCAAGCCAAAACACGCCGCGGGTCGTCTGCCCGGAGTTTTGTGCCCTCACGGTCACGGCGGCAGACTCCAGGACTATGGCGAGAAAGAAATCCGCCAGCAGATCGTCCGAGGCGCCGAGCGGTTTGAAGGATCGGGACGTTATCCGAAGCTCGCCCGCTGCGCCCAGTTGGCTCGTATGGGTTGTGTAACCTTTATCTTCGATATGGTCGGCTACGCAGACAGTGTACAAATCTCTCGCCAGGTCGCTCACAGTTTCGGCAAACAACGTCCCGAGTTCGATACTAAAGAGAATTGGGGCTTCTACGCAACCCAGGCGGAGTTGCGATTGCAGAGCATCATGGGATTGCAGACCTGGAACTCGATCCGTGCACTTGACTTTCTGTGCGATTTACCCGAAGTCGATTCAAAAAGAATCGGCATCACCGGCGGAAGCGGCGGGGGCACGCAGACGATCTTGCTTTGCGCCATCGACCCGAGACCGGTCGTGGCATTCCCCAATGGAATGGTCTCGACGGACATGCAGGGTGGCTGTACATGTGAGAATTGCTCTCTTCTCCGCATCGGTACGGGCAATGTGGAATTGGCCGCTCTGTTTGCACCAAAGCCGCAGGGTATGACGGCAGCGAACGACTGGACCAAAGAGATGATGACCAAGGGGTACCCTGAGCTGAAACAGCTCTATGCTATGCTCGGTGCTCAAAAGAACGTCATTTGCCATCCGCTCACTCACTTCCCGCACAATTACAACTATGTCAGCCGGGCGCTGATGTACTCCCTGTTCAACAAGCACCTGTCGCTGGGTCTGGAAGAACCTGTTGTCGAAGAGGACTGGCCTCCGCTCACCGAGGCCGAATGGACCGTCTGGAACGATGAACATCCCAGCCCCGCGGCTGATCCCGGCCATGAACGGCGGATGCTTCGCTACGTCAGCCGTCAATCCGATAAGCAGATTGCTGCGTTGACGCCCACTGACGCCAAATCGCTGGCCAGGTTCCGCAAAATCATAGGTGGCGCCTTTGAGACTATCATCGGCAGAACGCTGAATCAGGTTGGTCCCATTACCTGTCGGCAGATAGAACAGCTTGATAGAGACGGCTACCAATATCGTGAAAGTTTGCTACGTACCAAACGGCACGGTGAAGAGCTGCCCGTCGTTTCATTTTTGCCCGAGCGAACACCGTCGAACAAGCAGGTTGTTATTTGGCTCAACGGTCAGGGCAAGAGTGCGTTAATGGATCGGCGGGGCCGGATTGTCCCGGAAATCCGACAGTTGCTCGATGCCGGGATGGCAGTTATCAGCGCGGATTTGCTCTACCAGGGCGAGTTCCTGTCCTCCGGCAAACCGCTTACCCAGGCCCGCGCTTCTACGAATCCTCGCGCCTATGCCGGTTTCACTTTCGGTTACAACCATCCCCTTTTCGCCCAACGGGTGCATGACATCCTGACACTTATTTCTATCGCTCGCAGCGACCAGTACGGCGCCAAACGCATTCATTTGGTCGGTGTCAACGGCGCTGGCCCGTGGGTGGCGGCTGCCAGCGCTATAACGGACAATGAAGTGGACTGCGCTGCAATCGACACCGGCGGATTTCGGTTTGCCAATCTTGCATCATACCGGGATGTGAATTTTCTGCCCGGAGCTCTCAAGTACGGCGACTTGCCGGCCTTGCTCGCTCTCTCATCCTCAAAATGGCTCTGGATTGGCGGCGAGACCAAAGAATCGCTTAGGATCGTAACAGCAGCCTACGCCGCATCAGGGCAATTGCAGCATCTGAGCATAAACGAAAGACAGCAGCAGGATGTATCTGCGAGGATCGTGCAATGGCTAAAACAGGCCAAAGGCCGCTTGTAGAAATTCTATTTGACCAATTAGGAATTGGGAGATGTGAGATTTGCTGAGACGTGAGTTTCTTGCTGGTACTATTGCCGGTGTTGCCTCGCTGACGGCAGGTTCCTTAACTGCTGCTGTCGATGACTCCAAGCGCAGAAAGTGGCTCATTGGCCATCATTTCTGGAACTGGGACCGAGCTTGGGATAAGGGCAAGTTTCTCGATAAGCGACTGAAGTTGACAAAGCAAACCGGCTATGACGGCTTCGAGGCCAAGCCTCACCAGATTGGGCAGCCGGCGGAAGTGGTTAAGACCAAATGTGCCGAGCTTGGGATCCGCTGCGCCGCGGTCGGTGGCGGCCTTAAAGAGGGTATCGATTTTGCACATGTCGCCGGGGCAAAGATCGTCCGCTCAGGAGTCCCAAAAGACCAGATCAAACGATGGGTCAACTATGCGGGCGAGCGGGGCATCATCATCGTGATTCACCCGCATATTGGTCAACCTGGGCACCCAGGTGAAGTGGAGACCAGGGAAGATATGCTGCGCTATCTCGACGAACGGCCTGGCATCTTTGCATGTCCCGACACTGGTCACCTCGCTCTTTGCGGGTCGGATCCGGTTCAAACTATTCGCGACCTTGGCTCGCGGTGTCGCTATGTTCACCTTAAAGATATTCGCCCTGAGATGGTTGGCAAGAGAACGCGAAAGGGCGAGAAATTCTGTGATCTGGGCACAGGTGCTCTGGATCTAAAGGGAGTGTTGAAAGCACTTCAGGACATCAAATATAGCGGCTGGATCATGGTTGAACGAGACAGTCGGGGGCCGGATTATGTGCAAAGTGCGAAGGACATGCGCGCGGTGCTCAGACACATGGGCTACTGACCACGTAAAAAAGTCTCAGGCTACCGGTTACGCCGGGCTAAGCAGCTTGAATAATCATCAATTATTTGATACAATTGCCGTTGGGTCAGATTTCTGGTTGCACTGTGTTGAGTCGGTTCAGGTTGAAGATGGCCGAAAGAATACTATGTAGCTGGGTGATGGATTTTTGTGAAAGGGTCGAAAATGTCAAAGCGTTTTAGAGTTGGTGGTGCAATTGTAGCGATTCTGTTTCTGTGTCTGCCGGTGGTCGGCCAGCAGAAAGAGACCAGTGGCGGTCGCAGCAGTGGTTCGATTGGGGGCAAGGGATATCGCGAAGCGGCAGGTTACGTGATCAAGCGGCTGGGCCTGCGGCGAAAAAGCGTTGTAGTGGATATCGGGGCTGGTGACGGTTGGTGGTCGTCGAAGATGGTTGGGAAGCTCGGAGTCAAAGGTGTAATCCACGCCGGCGAAGTCGAACAGAAGAAAGTCGATGCAATGAAGAAGAAGTGGGAGGCTGAGCCTCAGATCAAGCCGTATTTGTGTCCGACAGATGGGACCGGCCTGGAGGAAAACTCATGCGACCTGGCGTTTATTTCCAAGACGTATCACCACTTTGACAAGGACACTCAGGTCGATTACCTTAGGCATCTGAAAAAGGTGATTAAGCATTCCGGGCGGGTTGTGATCATTGAAGTGCATGCTGATCTTGCGAGTGGGCGCGGTAAAGAACATGCGGTGCAGCCGGGTCTGTTGGGTCATCAGGCGGAGCAAGCCGGGTGGATGCTGCTCCGATGTGAACTAATCCCTGGCAGTGATCACTTCATGGCGACGTTAGTCAAACCGGAGGCCTTTACCGAGAAACTCTCAAGGCGACATAAGGCCGCAAAGAGAAAGCAATCCAAAGGCGATCAATAAACCTTGAAGCGTGGCATCTATGGTGCTATATGGGTGGTGGTTCTCAGAAGAAGGTCGCGGCTTGCGAGTGTCGAAGCCGCGAGGGCATTCAAAGCAAGCTCTTTCCTTGCAGAATTTCCCCGGACCAGTCTCACCAGCCAACCAGAATCGTACAGATGCCTTCCAAAAGGCCCCTTTTCGTTGGTCGGTGCCTACAACTTCACTGATATGGAACGACCGTTGTCTGCGAGCCAGGAGCTGTAAAATGTTAGAATTCTTAAAAAAATTCGTGTCACCGTTTTGTCTCTACAGATGTCAATATTAAATATACGATGCTTTGATGTTAATCAGGAAACGGAGATTTTGTGTGAACTGCGATGCGACTATGAAACAGTCCTTATTGCGATGGAACACTTATTTTAACGAAAATATTTTCAGGTTCGCTCACACAATCAACCGAATAACTTCCCGGCTCGTCAGGATTTACTATTTTCGTGAGCAGTTTGCTGTCAATCCGGTAGCCATGTTCGATGCGTACATTGCTTTTGGGCGGATGTTTCGGTAGCAAGTGTAAACACGCCCGAATTGTATTCAGTCCCGGATTACCTGTAAACTTAACATACACCTGTTCCGCCGGCTTTTCCAAAATAACGTCGGCATCCCAGTTATACCGCCAGTGATTGACCCATGTCGGAACCGATGACCTGTAAATCTCTTTGAAATCTCCCGGCTGGCCAACTGAATAAGATATACGATTGTCAGTTTCTTTCGCCTGCTCTCCCTGGTATGTCCTGAAGGTCGCACCGGTGCTGAACCACGCGATTTTCATTCCAGCCGGAGCGATCAACCGCATAACAACGTCACCACGGATACGGCTGGTGTTCCGTTTCGGATCATAATCTTTCGGCATCTTAATAAGATATTTCTTCAGGTCACTCGGTTCGGCGGTATTGGGATTTATCAACATCGGGATTGTGGCCAAGCCATAGCGGTCGCCAATGTCATACTTGAAATGATTCTTTCCTTTTCTTAGCCTTGGCAGGCTTATCGGCGCAACCTGCACCCATGTATCTATTTTGAGAGACTTGAATGCCGCTGCTTTTTTCCGGCCGGAGGTGGAAAGTTTTAAGAGATAGCCGTAAGTGCCTTTAACAAAATCCGTCAAATCAATCACGGCCTTCTTATCAGGTTCATATCTGCCCGCGGCCTTCCACGTCATCCCATGATCCAGCGATATGGCCGCCTCAAAAGGCAAGAAAGATTCTATCCTCACAACCGAGGCATCTGAATCGTCAGCCAGGTCTTCCGGCTTATTAATTTTCGCAACAATAATATAGGGCGTGAAAACTTCGAAGATAACTTCCCCATCTCCCGCTCGCTTCAAATGCAAACCTTTCCTCCCAGAAATAAAATTTTGTGCAGCATAAATCCCATCCGCAAAATCCGTTGACTCATCAGACAAAACAGG
This sequence comes from Planctomycetota bacterium, assembly GCA_019456195.1. Lineage (GTDB taxonomy): Bacteria > Planctomycetota > Phycisphaerae > Sedimentisphaerales > Anaerobacaceae > NIOZ-UU13. Next base: position 18,223 of record VRUK01000026.1, read on the forward strand.
GGCATAGCGAAAGAGTCCGTTCCCATGATTCCACCGTGTAAAATCCCGATGGTTAGGTTTCATACCGACAGGCTCTTCTCGAATGAGAGCATTTACCCATTCGTTTTTGTTGTACCGAGGCAAATGGTTCCAACGCCCCCCCTGCGGCGTCCACCAACGCGTAAAAGACTCACCCTGCCGCAGAGAATAATCCATTGTATGGCCGCTCTCAAACCAGCGGTAATAGTAATTAATCCTGCTGTCGCGATAAATCTCGAATACCTTGTTCATGTCCGGATCATTTGGAAAAAACGGTTCCACTTTTACCGGCGGATTCGTCCACACGCTTCTGTTCCGTTTGGCTTCATCCAGACTCACTACTGTTCCATCGGCATCCGTGAGAACCCCCCGTACATCTAAATCCAAATAATGCCACGCATCATCATACCACACTTCCGTCGCGCAGTGGTTCCACAATTCAACACCGAACGAACGCCCCTGCTCAAAACCAACACCCTGAAAAATACCATCCAGAACAGGCCCGAATATCCCACAATAACCCAGATTGTAAACATTCAAAATCTTCAGGGGGTCGCGCACCGTCGCATACTCGTCAAACGGATCTTGCCCTTCGAGAACTTCGTTGAAATGATAGAGACCGGTTTCATAGCCGCATAAATACTTCCATACCGCAAGCGCAAGGTCATTACCCTTTTTATCTCGCCATGCCGGAAACTGCCGGAAACGTTTCAAATCCGTGACGTCGGCCGTGTGCTCACCTGTAAGCCGAATGCAGTTTACCTTCGCCATAGATACGCTCGGCATCACAGCAAGCATAAAAACAAGAACGACCACACAATAAAAAATCCCTTCACGCCTGTATCCTGAAAAACACATATCTATCCCTTTCATCCATCCGCCGCAACAATCTTAGTCTTACATTTGGGTATCGCAGCTAAAAACTTCGCGCCATAAGGTTTGCTGACTATCCTGCTGTCCAAAATAACAACAATGCCGCTATCGCTCTTACTGCGAATCAGCCGCCCAAACCCCTGCTTAAACTTAATAATCGCCGAAGGCAGCTGGTAGTCAAAAAAAGGATTACCCCCCTGCTCTCTTATCTGCTCAAGACGCCCGGCAAGCAAGGGCTGATCAGGAACCGCAAATGGCAACCGGGCAATAATCACATTCGAAAGCATCTCTCCCGGCACATCAACCCCCTGCCAAAAACTATCCGTCCCAAACAGCACGCTGTCACCCTCAGCCTTAAAACTCTTCAAAAGGGTAGTCCTGTCAACATCCGCCCCTTGCTGGAGTAACGCAATATCATTTTCAGCCAGCCACCCGGAAAGCTTACCGGCTATTTCTTCGAGCATCGCGTAGCTCGTAAAAAGCACAAACGCCCTGCCGCCGGTTTTAAGTATATATTTTTTCAATACCTCAGCAGCGGCCCCGGTAAAAGTTCGTTCGTTCGGATTCGGCAGGTCTTTCTCGATATAAATAGTAACCTGTTTCTCGTAATCGAAGGGTGATCCGAGTTTAACCGCATTAAAATCATCTAACCCGATTCGGCTGACAAAAAATTCAAAACCGCTTTTTTCTCCCGCCCCGCCGGTGCTCAAAGTAGCACTCGTCAGTATCACAGATTCGTATTCATCGAACAGACACCTTTTCACATCCGGCCCGACATTCACCGCCGCGCTTCTAAGGCGTGTAGTTCGGCTTCTGCCGCCACTCACCTCGACCCAATAGACATACTCCCCCTGCTTCTGCATCAGGAAGTTCTCGAAATCGTGCACCAAACCTTTGCACCGGTCATTGAACCGCATAATCTCGAATTTCTCATCAACGTCTTCTATTTGCTTCGCAAGCTTATTTAACTCCGAGCTAAGACCCTTAAAATAACCCGATATTGTATCCTCGACAAAATTCTTATAACATCTACCATTAGTCTCCCCTTTTATACCTTCGTACCAGTTACGAACATCTTTAAGGAAATTCATGCTCTTTTTCCTTGCCCGGCTAACCAAATCAATCGCTTTATCAGCATTCGTATGGGCTAACAGCCCCCTACGTGTTCGCGGGTTGTAAAGGCCGTCTAACATAAACCTGATTCTGTGATTACTGATATTAATTCCAAAATGGTCCTCGGCCACATGTTCGATATTATGTGCCTCATCAATCACAACAAACTTATAATCAGGCAGAATCGACGCCCCCTCTTCTCGAAGTACGAGGTCACTAAAAAAAAGAGCATGGTTGGCAACAATAATATCAGCCTTATCTAAACGCCGCCTGGCGCGCCAATAAAAACAAGTTCGAAAATGAGGACACTTCCGGCCGCGGCAATTGCCATGCTCACTTCTGACTTTGTCCCAGACCGCACCTTTAGGCAAAAACGGCATATCACTCAGCGACCCGTCTTCGGTTACGCCGGCCCAATTGCTTATTTGTTCGAGTTCAGTGCCGAAATCATCGAAAAGACTCCTTTGCCTTCGCAGGGCAAATTCAAGCCTCCGCTTGCACAGGTAATTGCCCCTTCCCTTTGCAAGTGCGGCTACGAACCTCTGATCAATACAATCGCTTAAAAACGGAATGTCTTTATTTATCAACTGCTCCTGGAGCGTAATAGTATAAGTGCTGATTAGCGCCTTATTTCCTGTCCGGCAAACATACTCGATAGCCGGAACAAGATATGCAAAGCTCTTGCCGACACCGGTCCCCGCCTCAACAGCCAAGTGCCGACCGTCTAAAAGTGCCGCCGAAATAGCACCGGCCATTTCAACTTGTTGAGGACGCACCTCAAATCCCACAAGCGATTGAGAAATCAAACCCGCCGGAGCAAATGCTTCGCGTATATCCAAATATGTATTAGGTCGTATCATTCTTCACCACAATAGTAAATCACTCACCAATAATCAATAATCATTTGAATGGGCCTGCCCGTCGTAGGGGCAACCCCGCGTGATTGCCCTAATATTTAGCCCCTTAATTCATTAAGGGGGCATCCTTAAATAATCAATCGAAAAGGTAGGGTGTGCAACTTGTTTGCACACCCTGCTTTTTTCTGGCATACGAAATTATATTTGTACACATGTAAAAAAGGAAAGCCAACGGATCTGATATCTAAAACCTGAAATCCTCTCCTCAACCACAATAATCAATATCGAAGATCCAGCGTCGTCTGACGGACTCAATTCTAAATTCTGAATTATAGTTTTTCGTTAAAAAACGCTCACAGTTAAATACAAAAATCTAAATTTTCAAAATTTTTTATTTATGTCCTTAACGGGCATTCTTTGTTCGCAAATGTCTCTAATATTCTCTTATCCAAATTTTATGAGATTGAAAAAGAAGTATTAAAGAGGCGCGCTAATCCTTAAAGAAGTTTTTATCGATGTTACCCCAGTAACTCGGGATCCATGCTCCCTCTTCGACCTTGAGAAAATAGAATCCGACACTCTTACCATCATTCCACCAGTTTATCATGCGAAACCAATAACGATATGACGATGCTGTTGTATCCCAATTGGGATTGTTCGGATCCTTCTCTCTGATGGCGTCCGCATCATTTTGCGGTGACTTTACACCTGCCTCTTTCATCGTCTGGGGCCTCCCATGCACAGCCTCATCGCCCTTCAAGTGGCGGAACAAATCGGGTCGGAACGAATAATTAGACGTGATCTTCATAGATAAATTATTCACAAGGACCTTGTTCCCTTCGTGGTCCCATCGTTCACCCTTCTCTGGAAACACCTGCAAACAAAGCTGTCTTGCTTTCTCAAACTTTTGCGAGGCACTTATACCTGTTCTTTCATTTCGCACCGGAGATAGCTTCATAGTGAAAATGCTTGCTGTTTGTGACACTTGGATGTTATAACCGTTTCGCTCCCAAGCTATCCGTACTACGTCACGTCCATCAAATTCTCTACGAATAAAAATTAACTTTGTGTCTTTAGGAGGTAACCAAGATGGATTTAGCACTTTCTGAATCCATCTGAAGCATTGCTTCTTTGGCCATGCAACCTGAACGTCATCACTATCCACGCGGTTAGGTCCGTCCAGAACCGACTGATCCGGCCACTGAAAAAGTTGGTAAGCGGGATCATGAATGCACTGTACTAACCTGGTTGGCTTAGTCTTGTGGACTATAACTTCATTCTCTTGAGTGAAACACAATGGCGTTGATACAAAAGCTATTATTGAGAGGCTCATAATCAATTTTCTCAGAATCAGTCTCATCTTTATCTCCTTTCAATTTCTATTATAATCTCTTTCTTTAACTTTGTACATAAACTTTGTATAATCCATCTTAGGGATTCTGTGCCTCAAACTATGGACAGTGGGGCTGTTGAAAAACCTCGAAATCACTATTGGAAAAACTAGGGGAAAAACTAGGGACAGCCACCCATTAATAATAGGTGTGGGACAAAAACTAGGGACAGCCACCCATTAATAATAGGTGTGAGTTCACAGAAAACTGTAAGTGGCCGTAATGACTGGAAGATGTGAATATGGCAAAAATACCACGACAATGGATCTACCGTACCAGTCCTGCTTCACGCATACCGGATTCGGTAAGAAATGAAATTACAGCAAAGGCGGACGAAATCGTCCAGACGGTTTTTAAGCCACAATACATAAAGCCGCCGCCCAAGAAACCGAGGTTCAATTACATCGTTGGTATCTATACGAAGTGGCATAAGAATTGCCTGTACTTCCGCGCCAAGTTCGCCTGTCCAGGCCCCAATGCACTATCGCCCTTTTTCGAAGACAGCTTTACGCGACTTGCATATATGGCGAACGGACGCTTCAATGTGTCGTACATGCGACACACCGGCAAATGGAGCGAAGTGTTCGCCGACCTTTCAATGGAGGAGGCATTTGCCACCATCCGAGATGAGCCTTTTTTCCATCCTCCAGGTTGAGCAGATTGTAGCCGCTCCGCGACTGAGATTTTGTATCCTCTATCTCATTTTAATCCTGAGTGGAATCGAATAATTTTCAAATTTCCTTCTCATGCATCAATTCACTCATCCACAAATACACTCAATTACTCATCCAAACCTCGAAAAATCGAGATTTTTTCGGTCAAAAACGCTCACCCCGAAAAATAAAAATCTAAAATTTAAAATCCACTCCTCAATCCCAATAGTAAATAGTCAATATTAAATAATCAATCGAAAGGGGTTTATGCGAGATACCTCTCATAACCTACCCCGAGCTTATCCCATTCATGGTTACGTTTGTGGATTCCATGAAGAAAGTGTCTGGGTTGTGTACCAGAATAAATCCTAAGCTAATTTGTCAGCACTTTGACAGGTAGGCATTTCACACCCCATTGTCTGGCCTTTTGGTGAGAGTCAAAGAAAACGTCCAGCCGATTACCGACGATGACATAGCCCCGGTCTAACACTTTAACAGGCTTGGAATTGTTATAACCCGGCACAATCATTTCGGTTCCAAAGGGATACTTTCTGTCGGCCGCAACGAATGTATCTCCTCGTTTTATCTTGTGACCGCTGGCTGTTGTTTTGTCACTGCTTTTCCCACAGCACTTTTCGCAGGGACAATAGGCCGTCACCCGCATTTCGTACTCTTGCTTAAGAATATCAACATGCCCGTCATGCCGTGAGTCCCAATGTACCTGAAATAAACTGCCCTGGCACCCGATAAAAAATAGAGTTAATAAGACCGGTGCTATCCTCAACAAAAACCTCATATATAAAATATAACTTATATTCTTCGAGCGACAAAATCTGGGATAATATTGGTGCTCTTATAACAATTATATAGGACGTCCACATAAGCCTTCGGAAAGTCTGACAAGCTCGGTATTTTCTTTGCCTTCCATCCCCCGGAAACTGAGATACATTTCATGTTTTACGAGATACCCTTCACGTTTTTTATAATTTTGCTATTTATTTTTTGACTTTTGATTTTTAATATTATTATTGCCTGTCCTGAGCAAGGCCGAAGGATTAGATATTTACCCTGACTTCCCTTAGATATCCGTAATATTTTTATAAATTTTACTTTTTGTCGTTACTTTTACAGTTCACAGTGCCTTATATATATGCGGAGGATGATAGTGTAAATATTGGAAGGTACCGAAAATGAAGGCGAGTAAATTCTGCTGTTTAGTTTTGGCAATAGCGTTTCTTAATTCCGGCTGTAAAAAAGATCCTGCTGAAACTGAAAAGTGGGAAAAACCATCGGAACAGACGATACTTCTGTGTAAAGCGGTTGAAGAAGGCAACATCGAAAAAGTCATGAATCTGATCTCTATTGGTGTTGATGTTAACTTACCGGCTGAGGCGGGCCAGACACCACTTCATTTTGCGGCCAGAGAAGGTCATAAAGATATTGCTGAATTGCTGATCTCAAATGGCGCTGATGTTAATGCAAACAACCTGATTGGCAAAACACCGCTTCATTATGCAGCATCGAGGGGCTATAAAGAGATAATGGAGCTTCTTCTGGATAATGCTGCTTCTGTCAATACTCACCATCAATCGGGGGCAACACCTTTGCACGAAGCGGCCCGAAATGGTCACAATGATGCAGCCGAATGTCTTGTTACCAATGGGGCCAATGTCAATGCAAAGGACTTAGATGGCCGGACACCCCTACATTATGCGTCCGGTTGCGGTAATGTGGATATGGCTGAATTTTTGATCAACAAAGGTGCAATTGTCAATGCTATGGACGACTCTGGCAGGACTCCGCTGCACTATATGGCTGAAGGTGGTCATAATGATATTGCGAAACTGCTTGTTAGCAATGGTGCGCAAATCAATGTAATAGACAAAAACGGCTATACGCCGCTGTACGTTGCTGTCTTCCGGGATGAACGACAATATATGATTACAAATCTTGTACTGGATAAACATTTGTCTAAGATTTCCGAGCATGGTCATAGGGCTGTGGTTGAGTTCCTTCTTGAACGAGGTGCTGATATTACAACGTTGGACACAGGCAGTAAGCTGCTTCATTTCACAACCCGATACGGACTGAATAATCTGGCTCAAAGACTGATTACCGAAGGCATTGACGTTAAAAAAGATTGGAATGACAATACGCCGCTTTCCACGGCTATATCAAATGGGTATAGAAGTTTGGCGAAGCTATTAATTTCCAATGGTGCTGATGTTAATTTAAGCAGTGGTTTAGTTGATATGCCTTTGCACCAGGTGGCTCGTATGGATGAAATAGAGTTAGCGAAACTTCTTATTGCCAGCGGTGCTGATGTGAATGTGAGAGGCTCGTTCGATATTACACCGCTGCACGAGGCGGCCGGGTGTGGCTATTGGAATTTCGTTGAGTTGCTCGTTAAAAACGGCGCAAATGTAAATGCGCAAGCTAAATATTTTGATCGAGCCGGTGAGGCACCCTTGCACAGGGCTGCTGTCGGTAATTATAAGGATGTCGTTGAATTGCTTATAGCTAATGGTGCCGATATAAATTCAAAAGAGAGACATCAATATAGCCGTACAGTATTGCATAAAGTGGTGATGGGAGGAAATATCAGTATGATGGAAACGTTGATTGCAAGTGGTGCCAATATTCATGCAGAAGACAATAAGGGTGAGACACCGTTGCACGAGGCGGCTCGTATGGGTAATAAGGAAGTGGTCGAGTTGTTGATTGCCAAAGGTGCCAATGTCAATGCAATGTCTAAAGAATGGAGAAGACCCCTGCATAATGCAGCTTACTATGGACACACTGCTATAGTTGAACTGCTTCTGGCGAAAGGTGCTCATGTTGAAGTAAAGAGCAGACGTGGCCAGACTGCTCTGGATCATGCAATTGATGCAGGTTTTAAAGACATTGTGGAATTACTTGGCGGTGACCCTAATAAGATATCGCTTGCAGATAAAGGGCCATATTCTGTTATTGTAACTGACCCGAATGCCGTTCAGGAATTCCTGAAATTCGATGGTATAGATTTTGAGGATGTTTGGATCCCTGAAAAAAGAGATATTGAAGGGCTCGATTCGATTCTAAAAATATATTTGAAAAAAAACACTAAACCCAGAACAAACACTTGGATCGACCGTGAATATGTCCTTGCTCGCCTTCGTAGGTATAACCGAGAACACTCAGGTTTTATAAAAGATGGAATCAAATACATAATCTGCAGTATGCATGTTGTTGGCGGTTCCAATATGTTCGTTGCTGAGGTTTTTTCCGAGGAACCTTCTGGTAATAGATTCACAGTAATATTCGATGGAGGCTGTAGTGTAGTAAGAGTAATATTTAATGCAGAGAGCAAAGAGGTTGTTAGAATCGACTGCAATGGAGAAGCATGAGGTATTGATCTGCGGACTATATGAATACGCATAGTGGTGATTTTCGAGCATCAAACATCGAAAATCTTGAATGTTTCAGTCAAAAACGCTCACTCTCAAAAACAAAAATAAAATATTTCCAAAATTTTTATCTCCTTCTCTAACAATAACTTACGAGCATTGAGCCACAAAATATAGCGAAATTTTCGGCTCAAATCTGCACACTCGTCTAATTATAGAGGGAGTGTTTTTTTACTCCCTTAGTTTACCCCCGAGAGCCACTTACTTGGCCTATAACAGGGGGCCTAAGCCCACAATACGAAATCCGAGATATGAAACACCAAACTTTAGCTCACTTTAGGCACTTTAGCTCACTTTACACTAATTTGCGCTCTACAACTGTAGAGAACTCTCTACAAATCACCCCTTTTTATGCAAAACAAACCCAATTTCAGAAATGACAAAATGGACATAACCTTAGACATGACAAGTATTTACAAGATTTTATCCCGCTCACCGGGGCCAAAAAACAAACCCAATTCAAACCCAATAAAGCCAAAAACAAACCCAATTCAAACCCAATTTAAGCCAAAACAAAGCCAATTCAAACCCAATCAAAGCCAATTACTTGCTCTATTTCTGATAGTGCCTTATACTCTAAGAGGATCAGCCAACAAAAGTAAGGAGAAACAAATGAATAATGACATCACCAAACCAGAAACCTTAAAGAAAACCCGAAAATTTATCCTCTGGATATCATTCTTTTCGATGATCATGCTTTTCCCGGCAAAACCTACTCTGGCCGCCACCTCAGATAATTTCAATGTGCGCGATTTCGGCGCCGCCGGAGATGGAAAAACAGATGACACCCCGGCCTTCCAAAAAGCACTGGACGCCGCGAGCCAGGCCAACGGCGGAGTCGTTTATGCACCTGTCGGCAACTATTTCTTCGCCGGCCACCTGAATGTACCAAAGGCCGTTACGCTGGCAGGCATTTGGCAGTCAGTCCCGGCCCACAACGGCATTCGAGACCGTGGCCTTCCCAAGCCAACCGACGACGGCACAACGTTTCTGGTAACCGAAAACGCAAATAAAGAAAATGGGGCCCCCTTCATCACCTTAAATACCAACAGCACCCTCAAAGGGGTCGTCTTATACTATCCAGAGCAAAACGTGGACGACATTCCCAAACCCTATCCCTGGGCCATCGCCATGCGAGGCAAGAATCCCGCCGTTCTCGCGGTCGAAATGCTCAATCCATATAACGGAATCGACGCCAGCCGGAACGAGCGCCATCTCATTCGCGATGTACACGGCCAGCCAATCCGCCGGGGAATTTTAGTTGACCACATATATGACATCGGACGCATTGAGAATGTGCACTTCAATCCATGGTGGAGCATGAAACCGAAATTATTTCAATGGCAAATGGAAAACGGCGAAGCATTCATTTTTGGCAAATCCGACTGGCAGTACGTCTATAACACCTTCTGTTTCGGTTACAAAGTCGGCTACAAGTTCATAAAAAGCAAATCAGGTCAATGCAACGGCAACTTCCTCGGAATCGGAGCTGATAATTGCCACACCGCTCTTGTCGTCGAACACTGCGCCCCTTATGGTTTGTTAATCACCAATGGCGAATTCGTATCGTTTAAAGGGCCGGACCCGACAATGATAGGTATCGAAAAAACAAATACCGGAAGTATTCGCTTTGTAAACTGTTCATTCTGGGGCCCGTGTAATCAAATCGCGAAAATAGCAGGCACCGGAACCGTCGGTTTCAGCGATTGCACATTTGTCCAATGGGGCGGCAAAGACCGCAAGCGCCCGGCAATCCAGGCCAAAAGCGGCACCGTACTGATCCGCGGATGTGAATTCCGACAGGACCGCCCGCAAATCCTGCTGCAAAAAGACGTCACCCGGGCAATAATTGCCGAGAACATCTTCACCGGCCCGGAACGTATAATCAATCAGTCCGAGGGAAATGTAAAAATGGGCCTGAACATCAGTGACTAAAACAGAAATCGACGCGACGAATAAATCCGTTATCGCATCTATTGTGATGTAATAACCTTTTGGAAAATTAAACTCTCACGCAGACTGTCATTAGGGTCAAAAGGCAGCTTGAAATTCGGATGTTTCTTCGTATCTATGACGTATTCGGGAAATTTGTATCGGTCGGCCCACCACAAGCGCCCGTCGGCGGAAACCGAACCGATAAAATAATCACGGGTTTTACCGTGCACGACATTATCACCAAGTTCGACACTAAAATGCTCTATTACAATCTCAACAACCAATTCTCGTTTCTCTTGCGAGTATTGAACTGTCCACTTGCCCGGCTGAAAAAAACCTTCACCGCCCAATACCATTTGTGTTGTAGTTACCTCTCCGGGCTTGATTCTCACCCTACCGAGACTAACAACTACAGAGGAAATTTTCCCATCCGGCTCAAAGACAATCTCCCACCCGCCTTTATCCGCTTTCCATCCGCCAACAAGATATTCCGGAAACTCTCCGTCGCCGTCAATAATTACTTCAACGCCGCTTTTGCTCGGGGCCGAACTCTGACAGCCGCCGGGCAGAAAAATGAAGAAACAACAAATCGATAAGATAAATATTTTTTTCATAGGCCAAAATCCGTTGCTAAATATTAAGCAAGCCGGGCATTGCCCGCAAGACAAAAAAAAGAAGCAAGTCCGAAGACTTGCCTCTTTGCAAACCAATTTATGTTGGCCTTGGCCAAGGCTAACAATTTCATTTACTTTCGACGCAGAAATTACCCTTTAATATCTCGGCCCTTCGATGTTGTAATTAGTACAAACCCTGTGGTCTCTAATTACGGACAGTCCGGAGCCGGAACATCGGGAAGCTGCCAGTTGGCTATCAGGATGTCCAGGTCATTGGTCGAAACGCGATATTTATTTGTACCCTGTGACAGGTGGTCAAAATCAGCACAAATCTGATTACCCGTTAGTGACTCCAAAGGCTTGTTCCATGCTCCAATCAGGATGTCCAGGTCGTTAGTTGATACCCAGTACTTATTGTTACCCTGAGAAGTGCCATCTGCGTCACCATGACACTGTCTCGGATTAACACTGGAAATCCAGCACTCAGGTGAACCTACTGCAAGCCATTGGTCTTTCTGCGAACCTGTGAATGACTCAGTTGCACCAAGGCTGGTTTGAACATTGGTTGCGCCGGTCAAATCCACCACTGCTTCCGAAGCATCTTCCAGTACGACATTGCCCCGTGTTGCATTTGTGTTAACAGTCAACAGGCATGGTTCGCTACATGCAACGGTGCAGAGCCTGCCCTGCCTGGATGGAGCTTTCGTGTCATAGAGTGAGCCCATCTCGATAGTGAGACCATTCGTACCTAAGCCACTCAGCGCACCCGGGTCATTACCATCAGCCACGGGCGAATAACCGGCCACACCCCAATCGCTGACTTCACCGGTCGCAGGGTCCACAGTAATATACAGACTGAAATTACCCGGAAAAATGCCGTAACCGTTGTTGTCGTCACCCACCTTGAAATCACTAATAGCATCAATAGTACCGGCGTCAACTGTAATGTCCAGAGCAAACGCTCTGACCAGTTCAGCCTCATCCGACGAGTAGTCAATCGCGACTACTCCTTCGCCCAGGTCAGTGGCAGTAATGGTAACCGTAGCCCACACTGGTGAAGTGAGCACTGCCACAACCAGAACAAATAACAATTTTCTCATAATACAACCCCTTTCTTCTCATCAGGTCTGCGCAGGGCATAATACCCTGCTCTCTTGGTTTTGTTTACTGCCTTAACAAAAAATATTTAGCACGCTTATTCATTATGACAGAAAGTACTTTAATCATTGAAAATAGCGCTTCAGCGCCGACAGGAGTTGTCGGAAATACACACAATCCTTCCCGATACATCCTCCTTTCCCGCTGATTAAGCGAAATATATACCCTACAATATAAGCACAGTTCTAATTGGTGAAGGTCAATGTTATCGTAACAGAAATTTTTATATATTTCAAGAAAAATCTGCGAAAATCCGGAAATTGAGCCTGAAAATCCATTGAAACTACCTGCTGCCAGCAACCGAAGAAAATACACAAAGAAATAAGATCCAATGGCTCAGGGGAGAAAATTAAGTGCAAAAACACCACAAGTTTGTGTAAAAGTTAAAGAGAAATATTAAAAAACCGAAAAAAATCAGATTTTTAGATATAATTGCCCGATTTAACACATAGAAAATATGTGCTTTTTTGCCGTAAAAAAGTAAGTTTTTTTACAACTTTATAGTATGTGTATGCTATTTTAATGTTTCTATGTTAATGTTGCCATTATGTTCAACTTCCTCAAGGGACGACTGATAATTGTAAGAATATGCCTGATGGCAGCCGGTTTGATGCTGGTAGGTATCGGGATAGCTACTATCTATTCTGTTGGTAATCCCGCGGAACTAAGCCCGGCCAGCGAAACAGGCGACCTGGGCAATCTCTGGAAAGCACAGGTCAAATACACCATAGTCGCCATATTCGGCTTTATAGCTGTTAACTTGGTCAATTACAGGCGTTTAGGCTCGATAAGCTACTGGTTTTTTGCTGGAGTGCTTGTACTGCTTGCTTATTTGCTGGTCAGCAGATATCTGGTCGAGCTGCCTTTTGCGCCGCCCAGCAGACAAGGGGTACACCGCTGGATTGCGCTGCATCCAGGGCTGCCAAGGATCCAACCCTCGGAGTTCTGCAAACTCGCATACATAGTGGTTTTGGCCTGGTATCTGCGATATCGCAGCAATTACCGTAGTCTTAGCACCCTAATCGGCCCTTTTGCTCTAACCCTCCTGCCAATGGTCCTTATACTCCTTGAGCCTGACCTGGGTACAGTGCTCTTAATGATGCCAATCTTGTTTACAATGCTCTTTGTGGCCGGTGCAAAGGCCAAACATCTGCTAATTATTATACTTATGGCACTTTTAGTCAGTCCGCTGCTATGGTATAAGATGAAGACCTATCAGCGTAGAAGGATAAGCAGCGTGGTACTGCAAAACACATGGGTTCGTGAAAAGGCCGAGAAGCACCCATGGCTGGGCCAGGTTCTTGTCGGCACAACATTCAGCGAAAAGCAATGGAAAAGTGATTGGGGCTGGCATCTGATTCGCTCAAAATATGCCGTTGCTTCCGGCGGTCTTAAAGGGTACGGCTTTCGAAAGGGGCCCTTTGTCAAATACAACTTTCTACAAGAAAGACACAATGACTTCATTTTTGCCATCATTGCCCAGCAATGGGGCTTTTTGGGCTGCCTGGGCTTGCTTGCACTTTATACAATTATCGTTAGCTGCGGACTGGAAATCGCAGTGCACAATAGCGATCCGTTCGGCAAATTGTTAGCAGTCGGTATTGTCGCAATGTTTGTCGTCGAGGTTATAATAAATGTGAGCATGACCCTTGGACTTATGCCCATAACAGGTCTGACTTTACCCCTGATAAGCTATGGCGGCTCAAGCCTGTTGGTTAGTATGGCCTCGATAGGTTTATTAAATAACATCGGGCGATGCAGACCTTTTACCGTAGCACCGAAAAAGTAAGACAACTTCTATGCCGGAGCAAAGCAGTAGTCCGCTTATGACGGACTCGACGAACATCGAGAACTAAGAATGATAAAAGGATTCAGACAAATTGCTTCTATAACGGCAATCAGCAGAGTATTCGGTATGATACGGGATATGGCTTTCGCCCATTTCTTAGGTGCCGACTGGTTGATGTCAGCATGGACAATGGGGTTTAAGATTCCAAATCTTGCACGAAGACTATTCGGAGAAGGGGCAGCTTCGGCGTCTCTTATTCCCGTTTACAGTGAACAGCTTCACAGCAATCCGGAGCAGGCAAAACGCTTAGCCAACACCTCGGTAACAGTCCTGTTCGTATTACTTGCGGCAATTGTCATTATTGGCCAGGTCCTGGTCTGGAGCTACTACAGCTTTTTCGAAACCAGAACCGGTCCCCGACTCGGACTGTTATTGTGCTCAATTATGCTCCCTTATATGATATGTATCTGTATCGTGGCAATTCTGGCAGGCATTCTTAACGTCCACAAACATTTTGCCACACCCGCGGCGGCGCCTATCGTGTTAAATACATTCATTATCGCAGGCTTGTTATTTACCGGCTGGGTGATGAAAATTAAACCCCAGCAGCAGGTCTTTTTCATTGCCGTTGCAGTGCTTTTCTCTGGATTTGTTCAGATAGCTATTCAGATTCCCCCTCTGCGCGCCAGAGGAATTTCAATCAGGCCTGCATGGGATATTCACTCCAAACCTTTTAAGAAAGTCATCATTATGATGGGCCCGATGATACTCGGCCTTACTGTAACGCAGTTAAATACACTCGGAGATGATATTATTGCTCTGTGCTTTATGAACGAACAAGGTGATCCACTTGGTTACGGCGCAATATCTCATCTATACTATGCACAGCGGCTTTACCAGTTTCCTTTAGGTGTATTGGGGATATCGCTTGCAACGGCAATCTTTCCGGTAATGAGTTCGGATGCCGCAAGGAAAGATTTTGATGCGCTTACCAAAACAATCGCAAAGGGAATCAAGGGCGCCGTATTCGTTGCAATTCCGGCCACAGCAGGAATCTTCCTGGTAGCCAAACCGTTAGTCTCAGCTATATTTGAACATGGCAATTTCGACAGTGAAGACACGCCGATAGTAGCTTTGACACTTTCGTTCTATGCTGTGGGACTTTGCGGCTACTTTTCCCAGCAGGTTACAACAAGAGCGTTTTATTCCATACAGGACTCAAAGACACCCGCACTAAGTGCTGTGTGTGCGGTTGTTGCCAATATTTTTCTGAATCTGACTCTTATCTGGTTCCTTGGAACAGCAGGACTGGCCGCTGCGACAGCAATATGCTCATACCTGCAGGTCGTAATTCTTATTAGGTCACTTCGCAGAAAATTAGGCCGCTCGATATTAGATGGATTGCGTATTACCCTGATAAAAACAGTTATAGCAACCGCCGTTATGTTTCTCACTGGTTCTGCAATTATGTCTCTGTGCAGAAATTTGCCCGATGGAAGATATTTTGATGTATTAAGACTCGCCGTGGTTGTGCCGTCCGCAGTAGCGGTGTACTCGCTTGCCGCAAAACTCCTCCATATAGAAATGCTTTCCCTATTTACAGGCAAAAAAACCCGGCAAAAGGAAAACGCAGGCATTTAATCTGTCTTTTTGTCGTTATATCTAATCTAAAGCGAAAATGGTAATTGTCCGAAATATACTAATGCCAGCTGTCTTGCTTTGTTTACCAGGCAAAACAGCGGCGGCAGATGAGTTTTTTTGTATTGTTAATGGAGAAACAAATGGGTAAGAGAGCGTCTTTGGTTTCCTGTAAAGTGGGATACCTCCTGGTATTTTCGGCGTTTCTTCTCTTTGTATGTTTTTTATCTGCGCCTACGCTCTTGCTTTCACGGGAAAGCTCGACCGAACAGATGTTTTCGTCTTCTGTCAGTCAAAAGTTTTATGAGTTAGCTTATGAACTGGCCAACTCAGAAAATGCCGAAAGCCCACAGATTGAACAGGCAATGGCATTCCTGGCCGCGGCTATCGAGCTTGACAACAACGTCACAGATGCTCACACCCTGCTTATTAAGCTTGCCTGTCGCAACTCACAGCAGAACCATTCCGAACTGGTGTATAGTTTACTTGCCAATTATGTAGATGAGTCGGTGGATGTTGAGGTGGCCAAAAAAGCTGTTGTGTATTTATTGGCTCAACTGAACACCCGCGAGCAAAGGGAGAAGCTTCTCGAGCAGATATTGGGGACTATCGGGGGTAAGAACGTCGTACTCGGTTCGGAACTGACAACTTTGCTTGGCCAGTTGAAGGCTGAGAAGGCGGATTTGGAAGCTGCATTTTACCTTATGCAGGCCTACAAAAAAAATAGATACAATAAGACGGCATTTACAAAACTGATGGAAATTAAACCGGAAAGGATTGGGCCGCCAATATATCTTGAACGCCTACGATTGGCATTGCGTGAGAATCCATCTGACATCAACGCCGCCCTTGCCTTTGCGCAGCAGGCTGAACGGCTGCAACTTTATGATACTGCCGCCGGTGTTTATGAATACTGTGCCAGTTTGTTTAGTTACCTTTACCCCTCGCAGCCCCTTCCCACCCGTATTTATCTGCCATGGGCGATTAGCAGCTACAACACCAAGCAAAATCAATCCAAATGCCTTCAAATTGCACAACGAATCCAGCAGGAAGGCCAATTCGACCTGCGGTTAGAGGCCATTGCAGGTAAAGTAGTAACGAAAATGGGCAACGGTGAGGTGGCAACCCAGATATTCCAGGACGCAGAAAAAAAAGCCCAACAGCTCCTCTCGCAAGCCCAGAGGCAACCCATAAACAACGAAAACCTGCAAAGCAGTGATTCGCAACAGGTAAGTGTTAACCAGCTCGCCTGGTTTTATTGCTTTGCCCTGCCAATTCCGGACAAAGCATTACACTGGGCTAATAAAGCAAATTTAGCTGAGCCTAATTCACCGGCTTCACGTGCTATTTTGGCTTATGCGCTTATGATGAATAATCAGACGGAATGGGCCAAACCTATTATCAATAATTTCCAGAACAATCAAATCGCAAATTTAACTCTGGCTCAGATTCAACTGGCACAGGGACAGAGGGATTTGGCAATAGAAACTCTAAAGACTGCAATCGCCAGAGACCCGGGATCATTTGCCGCCGAACGTGCCAAAGAAATTCTGACCCAACAGGGCCAACAATACACCCCGCCGATTGACCCTGATGCAGTCTTAAATATGTTGGAGAAAGTGTTCGAGCAAACACTCGTTCCCGTATTTACTCCTGCGGAGAATATGTTTTCGGCCAAGCTTAATATTCGAGGCGATGAGTTGCCATTCGGCAGTGAATTCAACGGCAATGTCGAAATAACAAATAATTCCGCCGAGCCTCTTGTCATCAGTGATGATGCGTTATTTAAGGGCAATATCAGGATTGACGCCGATATCAGCGGAGATCTTAATGGAAAGATACCGAACCTGTTCTCTGCAAAAATTCGTACTGCCTTGTTCATCGAGCCTGGTCGCAGTATCCTCATTCCCGTGCGCCTTCTCACAGGTGAGCTTAGAGAAATGCTTTCTACCTATCCGCAGGCATCTTTGAACATAGATTTCACGCTGTATCTCGACCCTGTAACAACTAATCGGGGTAATATATCTAACAGACTGACTAATCTTCAACCAACCAGGCTGCGAATAAAACGCCCTGGGATCAAACTTTCCAGTCAATATCTGAGAAACCGGTTTAATTTAATTTCAAAAGAAAACATCAATGAAAAAATTAAAATCGCCCGGCTTTTCACCAGCCTTTTGAGAGAACAGCATGAGATGCTGAATAATAAGCCGCTTTACAAATTTATGTATGCTGACTGGATGGGACCTTTATTGAGGAACGCACTATTACATGAAGCCGGACTGCTGCGTAACTCTACAAACGGCCAGTGGATCGTTAAGGTGCACACTATGGCCGAGATGCTTTCTTTGCCCCTCGACTATGAACTTATAGGTGCCCTGGCAAAGAATCTGGACGATGATAATTGGACTGTGCGGATGATGACCGTTTACCTGCTGAGTAAAACAAATGATAGAAACTTCGATAAGGTCCTCGACTGGACGGCAAAAAATGACGCAAGCAAGCCTGTTCGCGATTTAGCAGTTGCCCTTGGCAAGTCGTCTATCTCTGTACGATAATGGCTGCTGTTGGATTGAATTTGCCGGAATTTACATAAAATTTGTTCACAACATAAAATTTCCTCAAAAAGAGGTTGAAAAAACGATATAATCTTGTAACATTCCGTTTTCTATTTCGTAACTAAATGATTGTTGAAGTTCAGTTAGTATTTAGTAAGTTTGGAGTTTTTTTGAAAGGGTTATGTATATGCCGGCTATAGTAGATAACGAAAAATGCAATGGTTGTGAAACTTGCGTGGGAGAATGCCCAAGCGAGGCTATAAGCATGGCTTCTGAGAAGGCCTTGATTGACGTTGAAAACTGCATTGATTGCGGGCTTTGCGTTGATGTCTGTCCTGATGAAGCAATCACTATGGAATAAATCTGGTTGGCCCCATCGTCTAGGTAGGCCTAGGACACCGGGTTTTCAACCCGGCAACAGGGGTTCGAATCCCCTTGGGGCTATTAGCTAAGCGCTGAAAATGTTATCCGCTCAGGTGTTTGACCATTTAAACCTTCATACCGGATATGGTCGTTTCAAATACTATAGCACTATCAACGACCCCTTGCACACTTGTTGTAACATGGGCGGTGTCTCTGCGGCGTTTGAATTTGGTAATATGTCCAAGCAGATATAATTTTTGGCCCGGCTCGACTACAGAACGGAACTTCGCTGAATTTATACCGGCAAAACCCACAAAACCCTTCAGCTCATAAATCTGCTTCATAAAAAAGCTTGCAAGCTGTGCTGCCGCCTCAACCATTATTACTCCTGGCATCAACGGCCGACCGGGGATATGACCGCGAATCCAGAATTCGCTATCTGTTACATCCTTATAGCCTAAAAGCAAACGCTTGTCCTTATCAACCCAAAGGATACCATCAAGATGCTGCATCTCAAATCGCTGAGGATTTACTTTGCAAATTGCCTCCCTGTCGAATACGGGCTCGGTTTGAAGATCTATTGACGACAAATCAAATAATAAGGGAGGGGGCATTATTCTCCTTAATAAAAACTTTCCGCGCTTTCATATTGCATATTATCACTACAACTGCTCATACGCAATACTTCAATGCGCGCCATACACAACGCATGATGCATAATGATACAAGTACTTAACGAATACTTGTGATGTCTATTGGGCCGATCTGATTTCAAGAACGCGATTGCGAACAACTTGAGCAGCCTGCTTTACTCCCTGCATTTGCTTGCGAACCCGCGTTCCTGCCGCCTTGTTTCCACCCTCTGCTTTGCTGATATCGTTTTCAACTTCGGCAACCAGCTTTTTCAGGTCTTCATACTCTTGCATTTAAGATACCTCCACTTTGTGGATTAAAATTGCTGTTTGTTGATTAGAATCGCCCAAAACTTAACGGTGCTTTACTATTTTGTCAAAGAAAAATGCCTTTTTTTTAAAAAAAAACGACATTTATTTTTTCCACAATTTGATGAATTTTACGTAATTCCGGACATTTGAGAAACCTGAAAAGCATCTCAAAACAAAATATCAGCCTGTTAGACCACCATTTTATTGGTCAGTTCTGCAACTCTTCGGCCGCAGCGCTGGCACTGTTTTTCTACCCGCTGGTCGGGCTTATTGATGGATACCGGCCCGTAGTGGTCACCTTTAGGATCACCCTGTACCACCATACCGCAGATAAGCATAGCCCCTAATATACCCATAATCGTAGTCTCATTACCACCACCTATATTTGCCGAACTCGTAAATGCCGCCCCCACTTTACCGTCGAGCTTGCCGTGCCTGCCTACCAAATCATCTATCAACTGCTTAACCTGCGCCGCCATCTGGCCATAATATGGTGGAGAGCCGATGACTATTGCATCATAACCGAACACGTCCGTAGCTTCTACTTCGCTGATGGACTTGCATTCGGTCGGCAAATCAGTCTCATTCATAGTCTTTGCTATTATCTGGGCCATCTTTTCGGTACTACCCGTTCTTGAGTAATAGATAACTATACCCTTTGGCATTTTTACCCTTCCTATTTTCATCTACGCAAGTAAACAAGTTTTTCCGGCAGAGGAACGTTGTTACCGAATTTATCCTCGCCATACCCCGACTCTGCCAATAACTTTATATCAGCCAGCACCCGCTTGTCCCCGATAAAGGTTGCGGTCAGGTTGGCATCCACATCGATCTTACCCATTGCCAGAAGCCGGGCTATTTCGTCGGTAATCTTTTCCAGCAGCGTCCCTTCCTTTCCAGTCGGCTCTTCCGGCAACTGCAAAGGCTGCTCGTACAGGATTAGTTTCCCTCGCTCAGCCAATGTCAGAACAACACTTCTAACGACGGGATCCATTTTGCTCTGGCCGGCCTGTTCCAGTTCCCTGATAATCTTAAGATGGACGATTTCCGAGGCCAGCCACCTTCGTTTTTGCGCGTTTACCTTCTCATTGGCACGGAACAGCTCCAGCGGTGAGCCTGCATCGTAATCCTCCTCGTCCATCTGCATACGAACTTCGCTTCCATAATGCAGGACAAGCTTGGAAATCAGCGTGGACGGGCGAACATGAAAACCGCGATAGGGAGGAACGGACACTTCGACTCGGCCAACCTCAGCGTAGCGTTTGAGCATCCTATGACACAGATGCTCGGCACAATCAATATACATACTTATGCTCGTAACCGAGTAGTTCATCAGAACCCCCAGCAGTTCCTCGGCTTTTACCAGTGGCTTAAATCGAGTCGGTGAATCACAAAGTTCCTTATTCACATGCCGTTCGTAATAGTGGGCAAATGAAGTAGCCGTTTTCAGCAAATGAAAAACAACACTTATATGGCCTCTCAAAACGGGCAAATCTGTATCCAAATCTTCTGCTTCAGTACCTGAGACGTAGGTATCGTACAGTGACTGAAGATTGTGGAATCGAAGCTCGAGACTTCGCAACATTTCCTCACTAATCGAGTCCAGAACGTAGGAAGCGTATGCTTCAGGCTTAGCCCGACTGGCAGCGCGAACATCCTTACTGTCAGCCGCCAAATTCAAAAAGGCCGTGGCAAGTAAAGTTACTGTTTCGGAGACTGTCTCTATCCTGCGAGTGCCGCAGTCATGTGGCAGCCGGCCGGTCGGCAGATCTTCCGTGTAAGATTTCTCACGTAAGCTTCCCTGTGGAATCGCAAGGCCAAGCTGGCCGGCTCTGTCGATCATTTGCTTTCCCGCCAGCAAAAGTATGTCGCCGGTAAACTCAAGTGCCTCTTCCGTTGCCTTGATGAAATCTCTCTCTATCGGCAAAAGCTGATACGCAGGCAATGAGTGTTGAATGTGGAGCAGCTCATAACTTACGTAAGAAAAAAGCTTCATCGCCGCCGTCAGTGACCTGAATGAACACCAGCGGCAACTGTTGTCTGCATCATAGGCGTCGAGAAGCTCCTCAATCTGCATAGATTGTGAAAGCAATTGGCCCAGAAACGGACGTATCATAATTTTGTCGTTCGTTTTACACTCTGACAGGTGGCACGCTAGACCGAGCAATGTCCGGGCACGTTTTGCTATCAACTCCTGAAAAGCTTTGTCAGTAACTGTTACTGAAACCATATTATTTTCATTCGCCTTTTTTCGGTAACGGCATTATGTCCGGCTCATCGAAACCTGCGGGTATCTTAAAGTCAAAAATCTTCTTATCTATTTTATTGTTGAATTTCGGGTTGAGAAATTTTATCTCGAAAACATCTTTCTGCTCTACCGGTTCAGTAGCCGGTTCGGTCGAAACCGTTACTATTTTAGTCGGCAAACCCAATTTCTTATCAATCCAGAAATCAATAGACACGTAATCATCTTTATAAATCGAATTCGGCTTAACTTCCAAATGCACTTGAATAAAATCTTCGGGCCCTGACTTTTTTTGCTCAACTAACGTTATCTCAAACTGCTTTTTGATATCTTCAATTCTGGAAAATCCAACCATTGGAAAATTCTTGTTAATCAAATCAAAAACATCAATCGGCTTATTCGGGTCTTGCACATCGGCTAATTGAATATACCTGATTCCCTCCATTTCGTAGTCGATCTGAACAGCCCACATCCCTTCGAACCGGTGGCCGGGATGAGAAAGATTGGCGCCGCCGAGAACGATATATTCCTCGACGTATTTTTCTTCTTCCTCATCATCTATTGTCCTCGTGTGAAAATTTAGTCTCAGCTTTGAGCTGTTGCCGATCTTGGTATAATAAAAAACACCTTTCTGCAGCCTTTCTGATTCGAGCAGCGGTTGAATGAATTTATACTCAATCTGGGCCTGAAAGGACATAAGCTCCGATGTCTTCTGATTCAACTGCTTCAGGACTTTATCGGCATCATTAGCTACTTCCTCTTTTGCTTGCCTTTTAGCTACACAATTTGGACATGTACAAGCTTTTTTAACCTCAGAAGCCAAACAACCGCTCAGAGCCCACAACAAAACAATGGCTGATTTGATAATTATTTTTTTATTCATTATTCCGAGTTCCTTTTTCTCTAATCGCTATTTTTTACCATCGATTATTTCAAGTATCCGGCTGATATCCTCAACACAAAAATCCGCATGCTCTATAAATTCACCGGCTTGATTGTGATTAGCCAGAAGCACTGCGACAGCACCTGCCGCCTTTGCACAGAGCAAATCAAAGAGGTAATCACCTACCAGCATAGTTTCCTTAGGCTCCACGCCGAATTGCTCACATATACGCAACACCCCGAAAGCATCGGGCTTAACCGGCCCGTCTTCTCGACCGATAACCATATCAAACTTCAGCTCGTGCTTTTGAGCGATAGCAAGGGCATTTTCACGCTTATTACGCGTCAAGACTCCGATATGAATACCCGCTGTACGAAGCGCAGAAAGCGTTTGTTTCGCATTGGCGTTAAGTTTGGATTCTGTTACCGCTTTTTGCTCATGATAATGAAGTATTTTCTCGGCATCCTGACGCTGCTGAACGGTCATATTTTCCATCAACTCCAGAATAGGTCCGGAATCTCTGGCTAACCCTATTTCCTCCCGAATATCATCAAAATTGAAGAAAGGCTGAGTTATAGTGCCGTCCAAATCAAATATTACAGCTTTAATCTGCATTTATAATACTTTGTGGATGCGTCTATGCGACCACTCGTCCATATATTTATGCTTCACGTTTTTTACGCAGCAGCTCAATAAAGTATCGGCCAGCCTGGCCTATAATTTTACCTTTACGAAGAATTATTCCGGTAGTTCTAATAAATTTTTCATTCGAGAAAGGAATTGCCTTTATTGTTCCACTGCTCAGTTCTGGAAGGATTGCCGTTTGAGGCAATATACTTATTCCTGAATTTATTTCCACCGCCCTTTTGATGGTTTCGATGTTATCGAACTCCATCACCTGCCGGACAGCAACATTATATCGCTCCAGAATACTATCGATCCACGCCCGTGTGGGAACATTTTTCTCAAAAGCAATGAATTTTTCAAACTGCAGCCTGTGAATATCGACCTGCTGCTCATGTGAAAACGGATGTTTCGGGCTGCAGACCATAACCAGCGGCTCACCCTCAAAATCATACACTTCGAGTCTTTTATCTCTTTTAGGGACAGCTACAAGGCCGATATCGACATTACCGGATAAAACCAGCTCATAAATCCTGCTGGCACTAAAGTATTCAATATGGACGTTAACATCCGGATAGCTGACCATGAATTTCTTAACATAGTCCGGCAGCGTATGCATCCCGATACTGAAAATCGCAGCTACGTTTACCCTGCTCGAAGAAGACTTACCCAAAGCGTTAAGTTCGGTCTTAAGCTGTTCATATCTATCAAGAATATCTTTAGACGCCTGGTAAAGCAACTGCCCCGCCTTAGTAAGTTCAATAGGTCTTTTCTTGCGATTTATCAACTGGCATTTATGAGTAAGCTCAAGTTGAGCAAGTTGCTGTGAAACCGCGGATTGACTTAAAAGGTGCTTCTCAGCGGTTCTTGAGAAACTTCTCAAATCTGATAAATCACAAAACACCTTTAGTATATCTATATGCATTATAAGCTACCCTAATAGAATGTATTAACATTAATGCCTTGTACTACACTCATCAAGTGTGCTATTTTACCGGTTGACTTTTGCTTTTAGCAACACAATTATGCGGTTTTTCTATTAGTTTAACTTATTTCAATAGTTGCAAAAGCAATAAAATACAAATTAGGATTGTTAATGGAGATTACTTAAATGACTGCAAACACTGTTATTAACGCCGTTTACGAGCAGGTACAAAAACGTAATGCCGGTGAATTAGAATTCCTTCAAGCCGTAAAAGAGGTTCTTGACTCTTTGGAACCGGTACTGGAAAAACATCCTGAATATGTCGATGCCAAAATCCTTGAGAGGATTGTAGAGCCGGAAAGACAGATTATGTTCCGAGTACCCTGGCAGGATGACAAGGGAAACGTCCAGATAAACCGTGGATTTAGGTTTGAATTCAACAGCGCCCTTGGCCCATACAAGGGCGGACTCAGATTCCATCCTACCGTTACTGCCAGCATTCTGAAATTCCTCGGATTTGAGCAGATATTCAAGAACGCTCTTACCACCCTGCCGATGGGTGGAGGTAAAGGCGGATCAGACTTTGACCCCAAAGGCAAAACTGACAACGAAGTCATGCGTTTTTGCCAGAGCTTTATGACGGAGCTTTGCCGCCATATTGGTCCCGACACCGACGTGCCCGCAGGCGACATAGGCGTAGGCGGACGTGAAATCGGCTTTATGTTCGGCCAATACAAACGTCTCCGCAATGAGTTTACCGGTGTTCTGACCGGTAAAGCACTGAACTGGGGCGGCTCACTCATCCGGACCGAAGCCACCGGATACGGCTGCGTGTACCTTGCCGAAGAAATGCTGAAAACCCGCAACGAGAGCTTCAAGGGTAAAACCTGTGCCGTCTCCGGAGCCGGAAACGTAGCACAGTACACAGTAGAAAAACTTAACCAGCTCGGCGCAAAGGCCGTCAGCCTCTCCGACTCCAACGGTACAATCTATGACCCTGACGGGATTGACGCTGAGAAACTGGCTTTTGTCCTGGAACTGAAGAACATAAGACGCGGACGCATCAAGGAATACGCCGACAAATTCAGCGCCGAGTACCGTGATGGCAAACGCCCCTGGGACATTAAATGTGACTGTGCATTCCCAAGTGCAACTCAGAACGAGATTGACGGCGAGGATGCAAAAACACTGCTTAAGAACGGCTGCATTCTTGTAGCAGAAGGGGCCAACATGCCAAGTACACCCGAGGCTGTTGAACAGTTCATCTCCAAAAAGATACTTTACGGTCCCGGCAAGGCCGCAAACGCCGGTGGTGTCGCCACCTCAGGCCTGGAAATGTCACAAAATTCGCTGCGTCTTTCCTGGACCCATGAAGAGGTTGACGAGCGCCTCCACAACATTATGATTGCCGTACACAAACAGTCCTACGACGCTGCTGAAGAATATGGTCACCCCGGAAACCTGGTAATGGGAGCAAACATCGCTGGCTTTACCAAGGTCGCCGATGCAATGCTCGACCAGGGACTTGTATAACAAAAACAGCTTAAAAGATATTCCAAGGGCGTTTACTGATGTAAACGCCCTTTTTTATTGCGTTATTTTCAAGATGCCGTTACAATTCGCTTCCGATGGGAAAAGAAGTAAACATTGATAAAGTTATTCGTCAGCACCTTGAGATGGAGCAGTTTTTTTCCGGCTTTTCTCTTAAGAGTACAGCCGGAACACCCGAACCACAACAACAGAAAGAAGATGATATGACCGCAGCCCAAAAAGCCGCCGAGCTTGAAAAAATAGCCGCCGAAGTTAACAAATGCCGCGAATGCGACCTGGGCTCGACACGAACAAACGCAGTCCCCGGCGAGGGCAATCCGAACGCCCGAATTATGTTTGTCGGCGAAGGTCCCGGAGCCGACGAAGATGCACAAGGCCGGCCTTTTGTCGGAAGAGCGGGACAGCTACTGGATAAGATAATCGCTGCCTGCGGCCTTAAACGAAGCGATGTCTATATAGGCAACATCCTGAAGTGCCGTCCGCCGGGCAACCGCGATCCTCGCGCCGATGAGATAATAAACTGCCTGCCCTATCTCCAAAGACAGATTGAGATAATAAGTCCCGAAATTATCGTAGCTCTGGGCGCCCACGCAGCCAGAACACTTTTGAACACCACCAAACCGATAGGCCAGTTGCGAGGCCAATTCCTCGATTACTATACCGGAATCGACAAACCCCCTACTAAGCTTATGGCGACATATCATCCCGCCTATCTGCTGCGAAATTACTCTCCGGATAATCGCAGAAAGGTCTGGGAAGATATGCAAAAGGTCCTCACCGAACTCGGCCTGCCAATACCGGAACGCCAAACAGGATAATTTCACTCAAGTTCGCCAGCAATTCAAATCACTAAAATATTGAAGAATTATGTGTGTAACATTTGACTTTTTGGGCCGTCTTCTATAATAATAGATGTTTGCAGCATCTCAATGCGGTTGAATTAATCTGATTCGGGCTTTTTAGCGGAAGGAACTTGATATGAGAAAAAAAACGTTTTTCTTGAGATTCCTGAACGCCGGCACTCTTGTACCATTTTGCCTTTCATTGATGCTAATTGCATTCGGCTGTAAGGAAAAGACAGAAGAAGTCGTGTTTAATCTGGAGGAAATTTCCGACTACGATGTGAACTGGCCTGAGCGAACGCTGCCGAGAGCTCTAAAGTTTCCGGGTAAGGTACGCAAGGGCGAAATCAAGATTGGCGGAAACGAATACGACGTTTTTATAAGCCCTCATCCCAAGACAGATATTTGTTTTTTCCCAAAAAGTAGTCCCCAGTATTATCCCCGCTGGTGGGGAGCAAATCTGCTAAACGCAACGCATGCTATTGACGGAAAACATTACTGCTTTGACATCACAACGAAGGGCGACAAACTAATCGTTCGACCGTACGAAGGTGAGTTTGGCACATTCGAGATCGGTGCTGGTGGACGTAATATTCAAGAGATAGCAATGCAGGGTTCGCTGCGCTCCGAAGATACGGCTGTATCTGTTGGAGGTGAACTGGAGCTTGAAAGTGAACTGGAGCGTGGCTGGCCGAAACCAGCTAAGAGTTGCCGGGTGCCTGTTGGTGACTATTTGCCAACTATTGTAACGGTTACATTCGGGCAGCTGAGCATTACTGTTTCAAATAATGTTCACGCTGACGGCCAACGTCGTCCAAACAACTACCCCCGCATCTATGGAATCAAAATTCGCAAGGACAAATCCTATGTCTTTGACTTTTCCAACAAACCGAAGGTAATATTCGCATCGCCTGCAAAGAACCATCGCGTCAAATTGGGCGAGGAGCTAAGTGTTAAGGCTGTCCTGATAGACCCGGAACTGGATATTATGATTCGCGATCTTAAAGACACTACAAAAAAGCAGAAAAAAGAATACGTTACCCCGGACGGCGAAAAACATAACTACGAACTAAGTCTATCACTCGATCCAAAAGTAATCATTACGCGAGCAGATGGTGAAAAGGTCGCCGAGGGTGTCATGCCATTTGGGTGAGACGGCACCTGTGGGTTCTCGTGGCGAGTACCAAACAATCTTAAAATCAATGGCAGCGAAGAGAAGTTCAATGTCAAGGTGAAATACGATACCAAACAGCTTTACGGTAAAGTAACCGCAACACGGCAGATTGTAATTTATAGAGATTGAAAATACAGTAATGTAAAAACATTTATTTTTTTGTTTTTTTTTTTGAAAATTACTGCAATTAATTCTTGCTTCAGGCGTCTATTTTTTAGATGAAACATTTTCCGTGTGATTCTTGATTTTTAGGAGATGTGTAATGAAACGCACTTTCTTTTGTCTAATCATTCTATCACTTGCTGTGATTCCCGCAAAAGCGCGGCGCTTCGCTTCAGGCCCATTTGAGTTGGCAGTCTATCCGGCGAAAGCTTCTGAGTCTGCACAGCAATACCAACTCCTTCCGAAAACTGACAAGCAGGCCGATGCGGTGCCATTGTACGAAAAAGCCATTCAGGCATTGCCGAGAGGCCGCAAACAGGACAAGCAGGTACAGGAATGGTTAAAACTACCGCCTGAGCAACTGCCACAAAAGCAGGTTATAGAAATGATACAGAAATATATGGAGAGCCTGAAACTCGTTTCACAAGCGACAAGATGCGAGCAGTGCAATTGGCCTAAATGGAAGCCGGGAACAACACCCCCGGATACGAGTGAATATCGCAGTCTGGCTTTTTCGCTTGAGCTCTGGGCAAGAATGGAGATTGTTCACGGAGAGTATGATAGGGCTCTGCTCGTAATGCAGACAGGATTCGGGATGTCCAGACACCTTGGACAGGCACCTACCTGTGTTCAGGCCATGGTTGGAACAGCGATTGGCGCGGTAATGTGCAAAGAAGTTGAACTGTTCATAAAGGGCAAAGACTCGCCAAATCTGTACTGGGCCCTTGCCAATCTGCCGAGGCCGTTCGCAGATGTGAAAAAGGCGATAGAAGCCGAGAGAGCAAATCTAAAAAATTATAACTTTCTTCTCCGAAGACAGTTTGAAAAACAGCTAAAGCCTGCTCATGATAGAATGCTGTTCATAGCAAAGAGGTTGGAGAACAACTTGAATGCGATGCAGTGTGTGGAGGCAATACGCAATTATGCAGCCACACACGATGGACAGTTGCCGGAGAAGCTAAGTGACATAAGCGATCTCGAACTTCCGATAGACGTTATGAATGACAAAGCCTTCGGGTATCAACGTACTGCCAAAGGGGCCGTGTTACAGTCGGAGATGCCGGAGGGAGGAGATGAAGTTGATGTAGTTCGGTACCAGATTGTCTTGAAGAAGTAGTTCGGAACTGCTGAAGCTATTATAGAACAGGATGGCATTTGACACTTATTAACAAGGAAAAGGATTTTTTTTATTTTTTTTGTCACGCAAAAGACCACTGAGCGTCTATAATATTAAATAGCTAACAGCGGGACAGGTACGAAAAAATGATATTAGCACAGACCTTAAAATTCAAATTAGTCAATATACTTATCGCCATTCCGCTTTTGTGGATAACAGCAGTATGTCTATCTCAGGCGCAGGAGACTAATAAGCAGGATCCGGCCATGGGCAAACTAAAGATCGAAGGAAAATCTATTGTGCGTCTGATTCTGCGACGAGAGGACAATAATGAGAGAGAGGAATTTCGCCGGCCGGACCAAATCATAACGCTGCCGACAGGTAAATACTGTTTGCAGGAGGTTCATCTTGAAGGTGGATATATCTGTTATGCGTCGAGAGGTCCAAAGCGTCTTATAGCAAGTGTTACCTCGGATGAACCAGCGACTTTGAAGATAGGTGCGCCCTTGAAGCAAGCCGTCAAAGTAAACCGACAAGGGTGCCATTTAGTAATGAATTATGAATTACTCGGAGTGGGTGGGGAACAATATACCGGCGGAAATACTGGTGAACCACCGACATTTACCGTCTATAAAGGAGATAAAGAAATCGCCTCAGACAAGTTCGAGTTTGGCTGAGGCGGCACATGCTCGTACTCGTGGCGAGTACCTCCAAATATCTTCGGCAAATTCAGGATTGTCGCTTCACAGGACATCGGCATACTGGGCACAAAAGAAGGTGCGGCAGTCGTTTATAACTGGAAGTGGTATTACTCAGCGCCAGGAGTGCTTTTATGGCTGGCGTTGATTCTTGTGTTTGTGTTACCCAGGTCAAACCGTAATCCCCGGGCGCTGCTTATCATCGCCCCGCTCCTGGTCGTGAACCTGTTATACCTGCTGTTCAAGAAGGCCATAGGCATGCCTTCCTCAGCAGCACAACAGTTTGATATGCTGTTTCAATCTATATCTATAAGTATCTCCGTAATGTGGTTGATAGCGCATAAGCTTGGAAATCGCAATCGCTTTGTTACATTCCTTCTGACTCTCGCCCTAATGGCAGTGCTTGGTCTGGTAGGTGCTATATCCTACTGTGGACTGACATTTTCGCAGCAGACTGGAGGGGAAGTGATAATACTGGCTATGTTGGCATTGGCAATGCTGCTTGGTTTCGTCCTAACTGGCCGACAATGCCGAAATCGCTATAGCGGCTTACGATTTGTGTTATATCTGGCCCTCTGGACAATAGCTGTCTGTCTTGCGAGTACGCTCGTGTTTTACCCAATTGTGTTTATTATTCAACAAGTCCCTGTTCCGATTTCTACAGTATTGCTTGTGGCCCTGATATCAGGCTTGGCATTCGGTACCTTTTTATATGTGATTAATCTTCCCTTTATGATTTTGGTGTTTTACAGTCCCTTTTTCCGCGAACGATTTTATGCATGTTTGCGTCTCAAATCGATGCCGACAACTACACCGCAGCCAAATACCAGCCAACCTAATGAGCAGCAAAGCCCACACCCGGAAAGACCCGAAGACGGCGGCTCTGTCTCAGAAACGCTGATACCGTAAATACTTACATAAAAAATATTAATAAAAGCACAAAATAATTGTAATTTTTCCCGGAAATCAAAGTCTAATCTTATATCGCGAGTAAATAACGGGCTTTCAGTTTGTCCAAATATTAACCTTATTTGGAGGTTCCGA
Organism: Planctomycetota bacterium; assembly: GCA_019456195.1. GTDB lineage: Bacteria > Planctomycetota > Phycisphaerae > Sedimentisphaerales > Anaerobacaceae > NIOZ-UU13. The sequence continues at coordinate 48,838 of VRUK01000026.1, forward strand.
AAAATGCGACCTAAAATCAATATTTGGCTGACCGTGGGAATCAGCCTGATTGTATTTACATCTCCGGCACAAGCACAGGACCAGCAATGGCTTCAATATCACTCATCGCACGAATCGTGGCAGCCTCTCGGGGATATAAATGCGTCGTATCCGGAAGTGGTGTCTGACAAGCCAGAGGGCGTTGAACTGCCCGATTTCAAATGCGAAGAACGTTTTTTTGCTCGCTGGCCTACGCCTATGGTTGCCGGCGGCGGTCTCTGGTTGGCTTTTGACCGCAAAAGCAAGGCTGGCCCGCACGACTTACTGTATATAGACCTGAATGGAAACGGCAGTCTGGCTGATGAGTCTGCTCTGGAGGCGTACGAATTAGATGAACGCAATGCAAAGTTCGATCCGGTAAAGATACTTTTTGAAGGTGAAGACGGCCCGATTACCTACCACCTGAACGTCAAGTTTTATCGCTTACCCAATCGTACTTCCTTAGTTTTATGGCCGGCAGGATGGTACGAGGGAGCTATCAAAGTCGCAGGGGCAAACAAGTATTGCGTGCTTATCGACTATAACTCAAACGGCACATTTAATGATAAATCGCTCAACGCCGCCGAGTGCGACCGGATACAGATCGGCAAAAAAGGTGACCAGGACGCTCGTTTTGTCGGCAACTTCATCGAGATTGACTGTGCGCTGTACCGGCCCGAGATTGCCCGGGATGGCGCCTGTATAAAGCTCATCAAGGCCGAGGACATAAAATTAGGAAATATTCGACTGCCGCAGACTATTAAGGAATTTTCCGCGGGAGGCGAGAACGGATTATTTAAGCTCAAGCTTGAAAGCGGCACCGGCTCGCTGCCGGTCGGGAGATATCGTATCAATCAGTGGGCCATCGAACACGAAGACGAAAAGGGCAAAAATGGAAGCTGCAAGGCATGTGTTCCTCTGATAAAGGTGATTTTGATATTACCCCAGGCAATGAGACCGAGCTTTCGATTGGTGAGCCAATAGTATCCACTCTGGAGGTAAATAAAAAGGATTCAGGATACTCATTTAATCAGAGCCTTGGAGGACGGTTCGGCGAGCGCATCGAATTGACCCGCAATGGCAGCCAGCCGCCAGCCCCTAAACTGCATATCAAAAGCAAAGACGGCTCATACGACCGAACTTTTAGCTTCGAGTATGGCTGAGGTAATACCTGTGCGCTCTCGTGGCGAGAGCCTAAAAATGTAAAAGGACCATTTATCGCAACCGTGGACATCGGCGCTCCCTTCAAAGTACAAAGTAAGCCCTACACCATAGCAGCCTCGGCTATTACACCTAAACGAAATATCTGGCTGACGGTTGTTGTCCTAACCGTTGTGGTCGCCATCGTGATTATTCAACTGTTACGTACAAAGAGAACTCAAGTAATCCACTAACTTAATCTTGTTAAGGAATCAGGATTGACTGGCGGTAGGAGCCGCGAAGGAAAATTACTATGCGTCGAAATTGGATAGTGGTTTTGTACACCCGGAGGGGTTTATCCTGCAAGAACTCAATGAAAAAATTAAAGAGGCCGCCAATGCAAAATAATAAGAAAACAATTGTAATCACAATTCTAATTTGGGCAGGTTTTACTTCACTCTGTCTGGCCGCAACCACCACTAGCAAAACAATTCCAAAGCATCCAACTGCCTTTGAATTGCTGGACAGGTACGCAGAAAATCAGGACAAATTCAAATCTTTTATCGTAAGAACTGTGACAAGTATGACAGAAGAAGATATAACCAAAGATGGAATAGTTTCACAATCATCAGAATCTAAATGGGAGATTGAGTTACGTTATGAGGATGATGGCGGTAACTTCCGTGCCTACTTGTGCCCGAGACATCTTCAGAGTGCATCAGATGAGTCTTTGGTTCCAGAAGATAGATACCACAGAAACCTGTGGAACGGCAAAATATATTTCGAGCACCACAAGAGACCGACTGTGGATGACAGTGGCAGTTACATCTCATCTGATAAACAATATATCAAAGATGCAATAGCCATAGGATATCCTTGACCGTGTTCGTTTCTCGGTTGGTTATATGGAGATGTCGAACCGTTTGATTCGATATTGAAGCAAGCGAACTCCATATCAGTTCGCAGCGAGCTTGAGCGGGTCGGCTCGGGAGAATGCTATGTCATCGACGCAAATACAAAACATGGCACTTACACTATATGGCTCGACCCCGAGCATGGCTACGGCATAGCGAAGGCAGACATCCACAAAGGGCCAAAAGACCTTCGCTTTGGACGACCGCTGGAGTACTATATGTTTGCGCCATATGACATTTCAATTCGAAATGTTCGCTTCGAAAGCATAGAGGGTGTCTGGATTCCCATGGAAGCGGATTTTCTGGCTGACTTCAAGGGGGCCCACAAGGGATCCAGCAGAGTATCAGTGAGGAAGGTTCACCAGAGGGTCACAGAAATGCTTCTCAATCCTGACCATGCTGAGTTACAATCTTTCGTCCCGGATATTCAGAATGGCACGAGTCTCAGAATCTTCGGGTTACCTGGAATCAAGTACAAGTGGCGGGAAGGAATGAAGTTCATAACGGACGAATGGGATGGCAGTATCAGATATGTGCCGAAGGATTGGTCGATACTTATCGGGGCGGGTAAACCGATGCCAAAGTTTGAAGGTGTCAATCTGGACCTGTCTGCTGAACAAATTAAAAACAGGGCAATTCTTCTTTGCTTCTTCGATATGGAGCAGCGGCCGTCACGGAATTGCATTATGCGACTTGCAAAACAAGCGGAGCAACTCAAGCAAAAAGGCATAACCATCGTTGCTGTTCAGTCTTCACAGATTTCCGAAAGCAAACTCAATGAATGGATAAAAAAGTATAATATCCCCTTCACAGTGGGAGCGATAACAGCGGATATTGAAAAGGCACGTTTCACCTGGGGTATTCGTTCACTCCCTTGGCTGATTCTAACAGACAAAGAACATACTGTCCGGGCTGAAGGTTTCAGCATGTCCGAACTCGATGAAAAAATAAGTGCAATCACTCAGCGTTAATGCTTATTTGCAGAAATTGCACGACAACTGCAATTTCATTGCGACACGTCTTACAGAAAGAGCAATTTTCTTCAACTTCACCACGCATTTTTTATCAGTGACTATGCAGGTTCTTTAATAGTGCCGGATATTTTGAACCGTGCGGGGTATGGCAATAGCTGCAGCCATCTTTAGTCCGCGATAGAGCCGAGCCTAAGAATTCTAATTTGTCAAATCCGGTTCCCATGGATTTCGCAGGAAATGACAGGCCATCAGGCGGTTCACCATCATGACAGGTCAGGCAGAATTCCGTACGTGTACCTGTCCAGGGTTCGGCGCCCCCGGAATCCGGGTCAATCAGACTTACGACACCGTTGCGATGTTTGTTGTTGTCATGGCACATCAGGCAGTCTTTGTCCGTAATCTCGCCGGAAATGTGCTTCGAGGCCATATTAAACTCTCCATCGGAGCCCAGGATTTGTCTGCGGCCATATACACCTTCGCGAGGATGGCAATTGGAACACACCTCGTGCTTCTGACCAAAGTCATCGGTACCGACTTGGCCTACATGGCAGTAGTCACAGTTCTCATCCTGCTTGTGGTGATAATCCGAATCACCGTGACAATCAATACACCCCTCCTGATGAGGCAGCTCTAAATCGATTGCAAACTTGCCCGAGCTAACTTTACCTTTCCAAACCTCTCGTGTGGGAGCCGACTCGATTTGAGCCAGCGTATCGTCATTGACTTCGTTGTTGTACACTGCGCTGAACTGCCCGACTGCGAATGCCACCTGGTCGTCGGGAGCAACAATTGTACCTTCGACTTCGGCCTCAAAAGCTTTTCCGGGGGCAATCCTTTGGAGCGGATTACTGCGCCTCGAACGCATCCGACGGCCACTACCGGCTTTAATGCTCAAAGCCTGTCCGCCGCTATTAATAATCTCAAGGTTTTTGACGGCGTCGGCCGCCTTGTAATAGAAGTCAATGGGTTTGTCAGTCGTGTTCTCAAATTTTAATTTGGCTGCGACTACGTCACCGACAATCAATTTTTCCGGATCGATACTTAGCCCGCAGCGCAGACCGTTAACCGTCTGTCCCCATTGCGGCACTGGTGGCGGCGGCATCCGGCCACCGTTGGCGATAAGTTTTTTCAGCACTCTTTCAACAGGTGGAATTCTGAAATCAAACGGCCCCGGCCCGGCGTAAAAGGCAACCTTGCCGTCGATATCAGTAATGGTAACGCGAACAGGCCAGGACTTATAATCGTCATTGACCTTGCCGTCCATACCGTCTATGACCATCGGTATGGTAAATTTGTACTTGGCAACACACTCGCTGGCGAGAATAGTCCGCTCATCAAGGTCTTTCGGTCTGCCAACAATGCCCGTTTTGTTGCCCTCTCTCAACATTTCAGGATGGGCTTCGCGGATATAAACAATCAGGAACTCGATATCTTTATTGTACGACGCGTACAATCTTTCCATGTCTGCTGCACGGGATGTGAACGGGGGTCACGTATAGCTCGACATAATCATACAGACCGGCTTTTTGCCCCGGAAGGAGGATAATTTCACCGTATCGGTTTCACTGATTACTCCCTGAGATTTTCCTGTTTCATCCGTCTCAATCACCAGCCTGGGCAACTCGAAATCGGGTGGGAACTCTCCGATATTAATCTTGGGATTATAGCCCCGAGGCATTTTCTTTTGTTGACCTTCTGAGATATTTGCTATCAGAGATACCAACAGAAATACGATTGTCAACAAGAAGGGAATGTTTCGAAAAACTTTTCTGCAAACTTTTTTCATCGTTAACTCCTTAATCCAAACCTGTATATTCCTGCTCCATTTTGCCTGATTTCATTTGCTAAATCAATAATAATTATTGCGCTTTACCCCAGTTTCTCAATATCGAGAGGAGTGTTTGTTTTTGAATTTTCAAAGATACTTCCGAGAGTCAATGCGCCTGGTTTGCAGCCGATGCACTCAAGGCAGCGACCGCACCGAGAGTCATTCGGGCTTTTTTCCGGCTCTATACCGTACTCGCACATTTTATGGCACTGTTTACACTCGGTACACTGATAAGGATTAAATCTCAGGAAAAGCGCCGATACACGATTGAAAAGTGAAAATATCGCGCCAAGCGGACAAAGTATCCTGCACCACGGTCTTTTTATAAAGAAAATGGCTACTAAAAACAGGATAAGGATAGTAAGCTTCAATGCGCTCGGCCAGATAATCTCCTTACCTCCAATCGCCTGGCCGACCATATTTGGTACCGCCGCTTCGAGCGCCCCGGCCGGACATACCCGGCAGACAAAAAGCCAATGCCCTTCTCCGAAAAAATAAGGAACTGCAAGCACTGTGACAATTAAAACCACATAACGCAAATTACCAGTCCATTTAGGCAGGTCGAACCTGGGGGTTGGTACTTTGGCGACAAGGTCCTGCAAAAAACCAAAGGGACAAACCCAGCCGCATATAAGAGTTCCAAACAAAACTCCGACGGCGATTAATAACCCGACTGCTATAAAAGGAAAAATATGCAGTGCGCCGAACTGGGCGATGATTCCGATAGGACAGGCGAAAGTTGACAACGGGCACGCGTAACAATGAAAAACAGGTGAGCACACAGTGTGCATACGCAGACCCAGCGGATCCAGCCAGAGAAGAAGGAATGCCGATTGCACCCAAATCCGCCAGCCGAGAAGTTTCGAAGCGAGTTTGCTTAATTTTGTTTTTTCGACCATGGTCACCATGGTCCCCTGTTTAAGTGCCTCACGTCTCGCATTCTTCGGGTGCCTCGCCGGTGTATGTTTGCTTTATCTTTCCCGACTCATCTCGCGTTACGCCGCCAACTGAAGCTTCTTTGATGAGAGCCGGTTCCGATTTGGCAACCGCCGGAGAACCGTCCTGGTTTTGGGGTAAAACGTTCGTCGAATGAAAAACCGCACCGTATGTGATTAAAACCGCCCCAAGCAGAATCAGCAGGAAAAAACCGATGATTTTTTTATTTTTTGTCAGCATTAAAACGACTTCTACTATTCAAATACTCTATACTATATCTATTATACTTTTATATCGGACAAGCACAAGCAAATAGTCTTGCTTTATCCGTCCCGGAAATAAATGGCGGAGGCGAATGGGAATCGAACCCACCCGGGACCTTATCAGCCCCACACTGGCTTTGAAGACCAGGGGCACCACCAGGCACCAGTCACCTCCACATAGTTTTTTTGTTTTATCAGATACCATAGTAATAAATCCGCTTCGTCCTGTCAATGAGTAAGCATCCCTTTGAAATTGGCTTTGATTGGGTTTGAATTGGGTTTGTTTTTGGCTTTATTGGGTTTGAATTGGGTTTGTTTTGGCTTTGTTTTTTCACTCCGCCAGCGAGTTAAAATCTCGTATTTACTTGTCATATCTATAGTTATGTTCATTTTGTCATTTCTGAAATTGGCTTTGTTTTGCATAAAAAGGGTGTATTTGTCGAACATTCTCTACAGTTGTAGAGGGAAAATGAGTGAAAAGTGATCTAAAGTGACTAAAGTTGGGTGTTTCATATCTCTTATCTCATTCCGTCCACTGAAAGCCAGATAAAATTTCATATTGTGGGCTTAGGCCCCCTGTTGCGTGTCAAGTTAGCAGCTCTCGAGGGTAAACTAAGGGAGTAAAAAAACCCATTCGACTACGCTCAGGGCAGGCTCTGCTAAAATAAAGCAGCCCTC
>VRUK01000211.1 GCA_019456195.1 Planctomycetota bacterium
GGCTTGAACAGTCTCCATAAGCTCTATACTATCATAATTCAATTCTTTTGTCCCGGCTTACATGGGAAATGCGGGCTTATATGGTTTATTACTTTATCCTACACTGCGTTAGAATATAAGTCAACGGGAAAATTCGAAAGACAAGAATAAAGCCCCAGCTCAAATAAGCAGGGGTTTTAAATTGAAAGGTGAGTGGCTATCTCCCAACAATATTATTCAGTTTGTTGCCCGGGTCAGATTTTAGAAGAGTCTTCGATTTTTCTGGCGATTTTCTCAACCGCGCAGACAAACCGATAAAACTACAACATAAAAATAATTGCCAAAGCTATGTATCCAGCCATCATCAAAAAAGGTATAAGAGCAAACACTGAGCGGAAAATATGAGGCGTCATTTAAAACTTCCTTCGTTAAAAAGCCCTGAGAATATGCCTATTCATAAAGGACAGGATCTTTAAGACAAAATTTTCTAACAACAAATTTACAGAAATCCGTTTCTATGGAGTAGGCAGCCGGACAATGTTATGCCGAGGGTGTCGAGAATCAGCACAATGGCAGTGTATAAAATTCGACGGTCCTTGTAAGGCTCAGAGGATGCGAAAGCCGGGGTCAATACCTCGATTGAGCTGCGGACATTGCTCTCCATATTCTTAATGTCCAGACGCTGCCGAACCGCTTTGAACAAATCGCGTTTGTGCTGCAGTTTATTGTTCTCATTCTCCAGCGATAGGGCGTCTGCGAAAAGCTCTTGAAAATCTTCCTGCTGTTTATCTAACTCTGCGACTAATAGCAATTCCTCTTGTCTTGCGCGGTTCAGTTGAAATTCCAAAGTTCTCAATTCTTCTTCGTAATCGGAACCACTGTCAGAAGTGATTGTTATTGGGACTTCAGAGGCAATTTTTGGCCGGTCATGCCACTGCTCATCCAGTTGCGTTTCTCGCAGTTGAAGCAATTCCTTTACGAACTTCATGTCTTTTGTTGCTTGAATGATTTCCGGATTGTTGGGTTCAAGCGGACTACTGGCAATTTTGTGGCGAATAGTCCTCATGTCAACATCCATCTTCCGCCATTCCGAATCCTCGTGGTATTTTGGTTGCTTTTCCATTTCGACTGTAGAATCAACCGGCACATCATTTCGGTCAGGTATAATGGGCTGCCTGACCGAGTATTCCAATTTCTTCCATTCTAATACAGCAATACTCTGCCGCTTTTCACTGAGACGGGCTTGCGTTTCATCCAGACGAATCCTCTTGCTGGAGATAAGTTCCTGTGGATTTCCCGTACCGAGCGATTTGCGAAAATGGGCAATGATTGCCTCTCGCCCCTTGATTTCGTTTTCCAAAGCCGAGTACTGTTCTACAAGTTTTTCGTAGAGAGCATCCTTAGTCGCATCAGACTTTTCGCCAATGTATTTCATATACTGGTCTACAACGGCATCCACAATAATCCTTGCATCTTCGGCGCTGGAGTCCTTAAAGATTACATCAATTATCTCGGATTTGGATCGAGGTTTGGCGGAAAGGACATCTTTGAGCCTTTCCATTAGGGGAGCAGGTTGTTTTCCGAGCAGCCGCTGCATGAGTGGTTTTGGAGGCTCATTGTACCACTG
>VRUK01000027.1 GCA_019456195.1 Planctomycetota bacterium
AGGTGCTCAGAGTAACTGAAGTGTACGGGATAAATGAAAACGAGGCTTTTGTCGAAAATGATAAATAAAAATAGCTGAAGTATGAGACGATTTATTCGGAAGGAAACATAATATGACAGATATAAAAACTATATTAACGAAAGCTATAGAGAACGGCGCAAGTGATGTTCACATCAACGTTGGAATACCACCGGTATTACGAAGGAATACGGAACTGATAGATATGGATTTTCCTGAAGTCACTGCAAAAGACGTAGAAGAAATGATTACTTCGATGGTTGATGCGGACAGATTCAAAGAATTCAAACAAGATAAAGACCTCGATTTCTCAACAAGTCTGGAAGATGGTCACCGGTTCCGTGTTAATGCTCATTTTCAGCGGGAAACAATGGCGATTTCCTTCAGGGTGATTCCGAATGAGATACCCTTGATAGAGGATTTGCACCTTCTGCCGATAGTTAAAGAGCTTACAGACCTGCCGCGAGGTTTGGTGCTTGTGACCGGCCATACAGGTTCCGGAAAAAGTACGACGCTTGCGTCGATGATAGGGTCGATCAATTTAAAGTACAGAAAACGTATCATGACCCTGGAAGACCCCGTAGAATATGCGTTAGAGAACGATAAGTGTATGATAGAACAGCGTGAAATCGGCGCCGACTGCACGGATTTTGCCTCTGGTCTCAAGCATGTCCTGCGACAAGACCCCGATATCATAATGGTCGGCGAAATGAGAGACCTGGAAACCATCAGCTTCACAATGACGGCCGCAGAGACGGGACACCTTGTGTTCAGTACACTGCATACGATTAATTCATCGCAGACAATTGAACGTATAATCGATGTTTATTCCGCGGCCCAGCAGAACCAGATTCGAACAATGTTGGCTAATACGCTCCAGGCTGTTATCTCTCAAACACTATTTAAACGCGTAGATCAGCCGGGCATGGTGCCCTGTACTGAGATATTATTGTGCACCTCAGCAGTAAGGAACTGTATTCGTGAAAACAGAATCTACGAGATACCGAATATTATCGAGACTTCGAGAAGGCTGGGTATGCAAAACCTGGATTACAGCATAGCCGAGATGTATTCCAAGGGCTATATCGACAGAGACGAAGCGGTGATGCGCTCAAGTAATCCTGCAAAGATGGAAAAGACCCTTGTACCAAGGGATGTTGAAATGGTTCAGGCGCCGGGATCAGCAAAAAGCAAAAAGAAATAAATAAGGTATATACTTATGTTTGAAGAATTCACACACAAAATTAAAAGTGCGACTGCGGTTGCAACTCGAGGTAAATCGTCCAGGTCCGAAGGTAACCAGAAGTCAGGGGAACAGTCCAATTTCATTCGGGACCCTGACCCCGCACAGGTAAGTCCCGGGAACAAACAGCAAACCATCTGGGAAATGATAAAGAATTTCAAAGTTGAGGGCGGGCCTAACAGGAAAGATATTCTGAATTTTACAAAACAGCTTTCCATTATGGTCCGGGCGGGGATAAGTCTTCAGGACTCGCTTGAGTCAATTGCCGAGCAAAATACTAAAGAAAAATTCAAGGTCGTCATTGTTGACCTGAAAAATAGAATCGAATCCGGAGAAAGTTTTTCCCAGGCACTTGGCGTGTATCCTAATATATTCAGTGAACTTTACATAAATATGGTGGCAGCAGCAGAAGTCAGCGGCTCGCTCAGTAAAATGCTCCAAAAATTATCTGAGTATCTTGATTCGGAAGCCGAAACCCGGTCTCAAGTTCGGGGCGCTATGGTTTATCCGGCTATTATAGCGATTATGGCCGTGACAGTTACAACTTTCCTGTTGTGTTTTGTCCTTCCGCGGTTTACGACCATCTTTGCAGGCAAGGAGCACCTGTTGCCGGGACCAACGAAAGGATTAATGGCTACGAGCGCGATTATGCGAGGATACTGGTATCTTATTATACCGGGTATAGGTGCTTCATTCTGGGCTTTCTGGTATTTCATTGGCACCGAGATCGGGCATCGATGGTGGGACAAGACCAAATTGGTATTGCCTCTTGTAAAAACACTTTGCCGAAGTCTTTATATAACACGAAGCCTGCACACGATGGGAGTTTTGACGAAAGCCGGAGTACCGATACTGAATACAATTTCGATAACAGCACAAATAGCGGGAAATATTCTTTACAAAGAAATGTGGCTCGGTGTTTATGAGGAAGTTCGTCAAGGCAAGAAAATCGCATCCAGCCTGAGCCAGTATAATCTAATGCCAAGCAATGTTATTCAAATGGTAAAAAGCGGCGAAGATTCAGGTACTATGAGCGATGTGTTAAAAGATGTTTCCGAGTACTACGCAAGAGAGCTTAAAAACGTTATCAAAGCAGTAACTTCAATGATAGAGCCTATAATGATAGTTGTGATGGGTGTTTTGGTCGGCTTTATTGCGATGAGTATTATTCTACCGATATTTAAAATGTCCAGTGTTGTTTTGAACAAATAAAATTCATCAAGTGTCCGGCATCTGAGGAGGTTACGATTGATATTTGGGGGTGTGAGATGAAAAATACAAGATGCAGGGATGGCTTCACACTTATCGAGGTCTTAATTGCAATACTGTTAGTCGGTCTTGCAATTGTTTCCCTGGTTTCAGCCAATGGTGCATTCACACAAGCCAACGGTGCCGGGGTGGAGTTGTCAACCGCGGAATTTCTCATTGAACAGGTAAGAGAACTTAGCACCGTTCTGGAGGTAATCGACCCAAACACCGGCATGGCCACATTTGGCCCGGAGACGTCAGAGACACTCGCCGACTATGACGATTTGGATGATTTTCATGGTGCGGTTTTTTCTCCGCCCATCAGTGCCGACAGAAATTCTTTGACCGAGCTTGGTGCGTACAGCCAGCAGATTACAGTCGAAAATGTCAGTGCGTCGGATTTTGAGCAGGTTGTAGGTAACCATACCAGCTTCTTTGTTCGAGTAAGTGTAAAGGTCTTTATGAACACAAAGGAAATCAGCTCGGCCAGATGGCTCAGGTCCCAATACTAAAGGACGTCAAGGGGGATTCAAAATGAGACATACAAAATACGACACACTAAAAACGAACTGCCGGTTACGGATATCAAAGCCCCGAAGCTGTTTCTGCGGGAAAGCGCACGGCGGTGGCTTTACAATTGCTGAGTTGCTCATTTCTCTGGCAATAGCCAGCATACTCCTGGCTGCCATTGCCGTTGCCATTAATGCCTCGATCATAAATTATCAGGAAAACGAAGACATATTTAAGGTAATCAACAGTGCCCGACAGGCCCTGCTTCGAATAACAAGTCATATTCGTACAGCAGATGCGGCTGATCCGAACTCACCCGCCAACGAATGTAGTTTAATTGCAGCTAACGGAGATGATATAACTTATCAATATAACAATGTAGATAACAAACTTTATCTGATTGATAATTTGTCCGGCAGTAGCTATGTGCTTTGTGACAATGTTACCGCTATGACTTTTACAACGCAGAATTTTGTTGAAAATTCCCAGACAAAGGTTAGAAGCGTCCAGGTTTCTATTACGGTTGCTCATGGTAATGCAGAACGAAAGATTTCGGCCGCTGCGGTTATAAGAAGAAATTTGAACTGGTAATCGTTGTTTTCACACAAATAGTAAATAAAAATATCAACTTATGACCGGCACAAACTAATTTACTTAAAACAATGTCGCGCCGGCAATATTTATCATAACATGTTTTCACGTCTAATGTTATATCAGGCATCTGGAGTATCATCTCTCATTTACACAATAGTTCTGCACAAAAGTGCTTGATTATTTATATTTATTAACGATACTATTAACTAAAGCCCTAAGGGGGCGGTTAGCTCAGTTGGCTAGAGCGCCTGCTCGACACGCAGGAGGTCGTTGGTTCAAGTCCAATACCGCCCATTGCCAAAACCTTGTTGTCAATCGCAGACGATGAGGTTTTTTAAAAACGATGATCTTGTGCACTCACCCGATATTGTCGATTCCCACAAATGAGAACAAAGAAGTCGTTGCATGCGTGAATTTTACTATTGCCTTTCTCAGAATAGATAAAATATTTCAATAGTCTGTTTTGTTATTGACATAAATTTGATAATTCGGTATATGTGCGTAAGGGATGGCACTATACAAAGTAGTGGATATATCCACAATAGGGGTAGGTTGTCCCTGATTATATAGAATATCGGTTATTAATAAATAGTAGAATTTGTGGTTTTTGAGTTTTTCAGCAATTGAAATGTCTATTGGTCATTGGTAGGAGGTGTTCATAGCTCCCCTTGGAGAGTGAGTTTTTTCAACGATGTTCTTGTACACGCACCCCATATTCGAGATACCCAATAATTAGAGCATGAACGCTCTCATATACAAGAAATATGCTGTTATTTTTTATCATAATAGAGAAGGCGGTAGCGAAACCTTGTTTCCGGCCAAAATAGACTCTGTTTTAGACTTTTCATAACTAATTATATTATAGGTGTTTATGATGGTTTTAAATTGAAGTTCGTTAATCCCAGCGTTCTTGGCACGATGTTTGCGGTTATAATTTTTGTAATAAAAGTCTGTGGATCTTAAAAAATTGTTTGGAGTGTGATTATTCGCCAACAAAGGGTGAATCCTTTTTCTGCAATTCAAAAAATAGTGCGATAAAAATGGGCTTTGTAATTTTATGGCTGACTTTTTGCGATGAAAAGTTCTGGTTATTATAATGCAGTTTATTTGAAATTAGGAGTTAGATATGAAAATTAAAAGAAGAAGTTTCCTTAAAACAGTCGGTCTTTTTGGTGTGGGGGTATTATCCTACAATCCTGTTCTTGGAGCATTTTCAGAATCATTAGCTCAAGATGAGCCTACATTAGATGGTTGGTATCCAACTACATGCCAGGGCTGTACAACATGGTGTCCGGTCGAAGTATTTATTCAGGGCGGCAGAGCTGTCAAAGTCAGGGGTAACCAGAATTCAATGACCAACCCCGGCACTGTCTGTCCTAAAGGCCATATGATGCCGAAACTGATATATGATCCTGACAGGCTTAAAGTACCAATGAAACGTACAAACCCTGTAAAGGGAAAAGGTATCGATCCTCAGTTTGTCCCGATCACATGGGATGAAGCACTGGATACAATTGCCGATAAAATGATGGAACTTCGCAATAATAATGAGACGCATAAGTTCATGTACCTGCGTGGGCGGTACAGCTATCACAGAGACATCATTTACAGTGCCTTGCCGAAGATCTTCGGTTCTCCCAATGGTATTTCACACAGTGCAATATGTGCCGAAGCTGAAAAGTCCGGAGCTTATTGGACTGAAGGTTACTGGGATTACCGTGATTATGACCTTGCCAACACTAAATACCTTGTATTGTGGGGTGTTGACCCGTTCCGTTCCAACAGGCAGATACCGGCGGCAATGGCTCAGTGGGCGACTATAAGAGAAAACGCAACGGTAGTGACAATTGATCCTACTTTCACAGCCGCCGCAGCGAAATCTAACGAGTGGTTGGCCGTTAAGCCCGGTGAGGATGGTGCCTTGGCAGGTGCTATTGCCCATCATATTCTCGTCAACGGCCTGTGGCACAAGGAATTTGTAGGGGATTTTAACGGCAACGGCGTTTCAGCATTTGTGGTAAATACGGATGTGGATGAAAATGATTTCACCGAGACCGAGACAAATGGAGTCGTTAAATGGTGGAACATTGAATTGAAGGACAAGACACCCGAATGGGCTGCAAGTATAACGGGCATTTCACAGGCAAAAATCGAAGAAATTGCCGAAGGTATGGCGGCCCAGGCTCCAAGTGTGGCTGTCTGGTATGGCCCTGGTCCCTGTATGAACCCGAGAGGAACATATACCGCAATGGCAATCTATGCTTTGAATGGATTACTGGGATCGATAGGCAATGTTGGCGGGGTGCTAAGAAAGAACTCTTCCCCATCGAGTAACGGCATACCGAGTTATTCAGCTTACCAGGACGACATTGCCAAAGCTGGCGCCAGCAATAAAAAAATCGACCAGAGAGGCACTTTGGCGATGCCGGCTATGAAAAAGCATACCGGAAAAGCCGTTGTAACGAATAATGTCGCGAATGCCATGCTGGCGAGCGATCCGTACGACATAAAAGTTGTAATCGGTAACTGGTGTAACTTTGTCTATTCTTGTACTGAGCCTCAGCGCTGGTATGATGCCTTTGCTGCCCTTCCGTTCTTTGTGCATATAACGACAAATGCCGCGGAAATGACGCAGTTTGCCGATATTGTACTTCCGGCAGCGTTTAGTAGTACTGAGAAATGGGCTCATCTTAAAACTGCCGCTAACCTCCATTCGGAGATAACAATTCAGCGGCCACTGTCAACAAGACTGTTTGATGTCAGAGGCGATGAGAACGAAATCCCATTTATGCTTTCCGAGGCCTTAAAGGCAAAGGGATTCTCAAATCTGCATGATTATTACACCACAGAGTTTGTTGATCCTGAGAATGGAGCAACTCCAACCAACGCTGCGGAATTTGCAGAAATTGCAGCCAAGTACTTTACTCAGCCTTCTTATAGTTTGTTAGCGGGAGGATGGGATGAGTACCTGGCTAAGGGTGTTCTAACTAAGGGGCCTCAGAGCTTCAAATCAAAATGGGGAGGCAATTTTGGTACAGCAACCGGCAATTTCGAATTTTACAGCGAAACACTTAAAGCAGCTCTGGAAGAACACGCGGTCAAGCATGAAACCGACATAGATACGGTTTTGTCGGTTTGCAATTACGAGGCAAGCGGTGAGCTGGCATTTGTTCCTCATTATGAAGCTCCGCTTCGCTGGGGCGAAGTAGAGACCTACCCATTTGATTTCATTGATGTCAAATCGAGATTCAATCGAGAGGGCAGAAGTCAGAACATACCGTGGTATTACCAGTTCAAAAAACTCGACCCGGGTGACAACAACTGGCAGGACACTATCAGTATCAATCCTTCTGATGCTGCTGCACTCGGTATTTCGAACGGAGATACAGTGATAGTTACTTCAGTGACCGGAAGCTTTACTACTCAGGCAAAATTGTGGGAAGGTGTAAGACCAGGGACCGTTGCTAAAACCTATGGCGGTGGGCACTGGGCATACGGAAGATTTGCAAGTGATTATGGCAATCTAAAGGAAACCGGCGGAAACAACAACGAAGTCCTTCCTGACGACTATGACAGAATCTCCGGCAGTACTGCAAGAAACGGTGGTTACGTTGGCGTAAAAATAGAAAAAGTTTAATCTTTAATTAGAGAGTAATATATTATGGCAAGATATGGAATGGCAATAGATTTAAGAAAATGTGTAGGCTGCGGCGCCTGTGCGTTGGCCTGTAAAACTGAAAACAATACAGAATTCGAGCAGGATGGCGAAAAGTATAACTGGGCCGACTTTCTAACATTCACAGAAGGTAAATTTACCGAAGGGAACTTAAAATATAAAGTCTTCCCTGTACTTTGCAACCATTGTACAAATGCACCTTGTATCGATGTTTGTCCTGCGAGACCTAGAGCAATGCATAAAACTGATGACGGGATAGTCCTACAAAACGACGAAAGATGTATAGGTTGTCAGTTTTGTCAGTCAGCGTGCCCTTACAGTGCTCGGGACGTTAACACAGAAGGAGTTCAGTATTCAGTGATAAGTTACAATCCTGCTGATGCACAAAGTTTTTACGATGATACAACTGCGGTAATTCCGAATTGTACATCTACACCGGCTGAAACTGCCAACTTGGCCGGGACCAAACCTCCGGATAAAAATGAATATACAGATCCTGATTATAATGCTGTCCGGCCTCCAAAGGTGATAGAAAAATGTACATTCTGTCATCACAGGGTGCAAAATGGTGAAAATCCCTACTGTGTCGATTCATGTCCTTCAGGGGCACGGGTATTCGGAGACCTGGATGATCCTCAAAGTGAAATAAGCCAGTTGTTGGCTGCTCAGGGTTATGACAGATTGGCAAATAATTCTGGAGAAATGCTGGGAGGCGAAGCAGGAACGGACCCGAATGTTTTCTATGTCGGAGGTTTTGGAGCCGCTTAAGATAAAAGAAAAAGGATAAAGTAGGCTGCTAACGAACTTTTTTGTTTATCCGAATCCTGCGGTTAACGGTAAACATAAAACTGGATTTAATATTTCAGTTTGAGAAAAATGTGCATGTTTAGTTCAATTGTATATTGAAAAATGCAATGATAATTAACTTATTTCTTGCACATCATTAAGTTTACCAGTTAATATCTCATCTCTATTTTAAAGGTTAAATATTTCTACGGATTGAATTTTCTAAAAATTATGAATAAGAAAGAATTTATTTTTTTAGAACACGCTAGAGCAGGTATTTTTAATATATTTACTGCCCTTTTATGTCAACCCGAGAAAGAATTAGTAGAGAACAATGAAATTTTCGATACACTTAAATCTGCATTAAATATCGTAAATCCGGATTGCTCTAAAATCGTCGATCAGATGCAGAAAGCTGTAAAACAAAATACCACGCAGGAACTGTTGATTGAATATACAAAACTCTTCATCGGTCCTTTCAAGACACTTGTGCCGCCTTATAGCTCGTTGTATTTCGGAAATGATACGTTAATGAGTGATGAGACCGTCCGGGTAATAAATATTTACAAAAAATCAGGACTTAAATTTGATGAAAATATAAAAGATGTTCCCGATCACATTACTGTGGAAACGGAATTTTTGTATTGTCTGATACACAACGAAATAAATGAACTGGATGCAGGCAACAGAGATAAATCTTTTTCTTTGTGGGAAAACCAGCAGGAATTCTTCGATAAACACTATAAAATATGGGTGCCCGAATTTTGTGCAAAAGTGGCAACTGAAACAAATAATGAGTATTTTAAAGTATTAACTGAATGTTTGAATAAATTCATTAATAATGTTGGAATTCCTGCATTCCCTAATTAGGCAACTACGGCACGAAAACAGCTTTGAACTGATGGCTGACTAAGATATAATAAAACATACTGTGTCAAAACCAAGTATAGAGTTAAGTGCGATGGGCACGAAGCCAACAGTTTGGCGATTAAACTCACGTTAGCAGAGAAAGGTTAAATAGATGGTATGTGAACGAGATCAAGAGCCGATATTACAGACTGACTTAACGGTCAACGGTCAGAAAATCGAACTGAATGACTTTGTTCAGTGCTTCATGGGCCGGGCAATCATAGGCATGCTTGCGTCATTGCGAGGTGTCGGTGATATCCAATCCGTTAGCCTGGAAATTTCGAAAGCTTTGGACAAGGGGCCGGGACAAGAATGATTAATATTCCCGGCATGCTGATGGTTGGCGCCAGTTGTAAGGCGGACGGTAAGACTACGTTTACATGTTCTTTGATCGATAAATTCAGCTCACAACTCGATATTGTCGGTGTGAAGATAAGTACGATCGACTCGGTCAACAAGAGCCACCACCCGGATGTCACAGGAGTCGGAAGGAACAATTCACCTTTGCGTCCTTATTACATTACAGAAGAGAAAGAAAGCAGCGGGTATACTGATACAGCCCGAATGTTGGCGGCAGGCGCCAAAAAGGTGCTGTGGCTTCAGGCCTTAAATGCTCACCTTGAGGAAGGCATAAGGGTGCTGGTGGACAATTTTGGCGATGAAACCGTATCAATCTGCGAATCGAATCGTGCACGCAGAATAATCGCCCCTGGGGCATTTGTCATGATTAGAGGGTCCCAGGGAACAAGCTGGAAACCCTCCGCCCAGGAGGTAGTTGGGTATGCGGATCGTATCGTAGTCTCTGACGGCAATAAATTTGATATTGATTTTAATGACATCCAGCATTTTGACAGGCGCTGGGCTGTCAGGATGCCAGCGACCGCAATCATTCTGGCTGGGGGCAACAGTACTCGAATGGGGCAAGACAAAAATATGCTGCCCATCAACGAGCGGCCAATGATAGAACACATTTACAAACAACTCAGCCCATATTTTAGCCAGATAATTATTAGCGCAAACGACGAAGCTCGATATTCTTTCATTGACGCTCCTGTAATTCGAGATGAGGTGGTCGGTAAGGGACCTCTTATGGGTATCTCCTCGGCCTTAAAGGCCTCAATCAACGAGGTTAACTTTGTGATAGCCTGCGACATACCTGAAATTGATGTCAATTATGTCAGAGCAATGCTCAGGCAGGCAGGGGATTATGATGCTGTTGTTCCTCAGGTAGGGCCAAGGCACTACGAGCCTCTTTTCGCTGTTTACAATAAAAAGGCACTTCCTCTTGTAGAACGTGCTTTGGAGTCAGGGATTTCCGGGGTAGTTGATGCGTTGAGCTGCTGTAATGTAAAGTATATTGATTTATCAAGCAAGCGGTTCGAGAACATCAACACAATGGGCGACTACCAGAGCTTTATTAAGGAAAAGACAAATGCTGGCAATTAAGTCAGATATATTTAAGCACAAATTAACAATGGGAGCTTGAAGACAATGTCTGTGAAGTGTCTGAGAATCTCTGTTACCGACAGATGCAATTTGCGATGTGTGTATTGCCGTCCTCTGCATGATTGTGCTTTTATAAAAGATAAAGAGATTCTAAGTTTAGATGAAATCCACCGTGTTGTTCGGCTTTTTGCCGATTGTGGCATCGATAGAGTCAGGCTCACAGGCGGCGAACCATTGTTAAGAAAGAATGTAACATCACTTGTAGAAAAACTCGCCGCCACTAAGGGCATAAGAGAGCTAACGCTTACTACGAATGGTGTGCTGCTTAAACAGATGGCCGATGAACTCAAGGCGGCGGGATTAAATCGTGTCAATATAAGCATTGATTCGTTGGAGGCGAATAGCTACCGGCAAATTACAGGGTACGACTGTTTGTCAAATGTAGTGGGAGGCATTCAAAAAGCTATTGACGTTGGTTTACAACCGGTGAAGATTAATGCGGTGATTCTAAGGGGAATCAACCATTCACAGGTTGTATCTCTTGCCAGGATGAGCATCGATCTTCCGGTGACTGTCAGGTTCATTGAATACTGTCCTACGAACAAGGACACTCAGCCGGCGGAAGACTATATGCCTTACGGTGAGATTCGAAGGATTATCGAAGGCGAATTTGGGGCCCTTTTTGATGCAACAATTGGACATGGTAACGGGCCTGCCTTGTATTTTAAGATCAAAAACTCAGCCGGGGCGATAGGTTTCATTGCAGGTAGAAGTACCATTTTTTGTGAAACCTGTAACCGAATTCGTCTATCCTGTGACGGGAAAATTAAGCCGTGTTTATATTCCGCTCAGGATTACGATATCAGACAGCTCATTAGAGAAGGCACATCAGACGAGCAAATCAAAAGCCACATGATAAAAATAATCGCACAGAAGCATACTTTTACCAGGCTGAACTCTTCTGCAAAAGAGTTCTCTATGCGTAAAGTTGGGGGTTAAGCACTAAGGCAAATATTGATGGCATGGTCGATTTTGGTACCAACGATGAATCTCTTGAAATAAATATTTCTTTTAATCTAAGGCAAAAAATAAATTCGCTCAATAAAATTCCTGAAGGTATTGAGCTACTCAGCAGCTTATATAAGTTCTTCGATATCAGACCTTTGAGATGTTTTTTTATAAAACACGAAATTACTACAACTCAGCCTGTTCATGTAACTGAAAAAATAAAATATTTGTTGACATGTTCATTGTTGACATGTTCATTAGAGTATGTTAGTTGTATCATATAGGATTGAAATAGTCCTAATTGTTGGAAATGGAATTATTGATGAAGCTTCAATTTGTCTGTCAAATCTGAAATGATTTGGTATGAAGGTTGGCTTGAGTATTCGCCCGTTATTCAGAGGGAAAAAGAAACTATGGGAAAGAAACATTCAACAGAATCAGACAAACGTTCCAGAAATGTTTTAACAAGGCGCAACTTTCTTCAAATAGGTGCCGGTGGCCTGGCTTTAACAGCAGGCCAGCCTGTTTTTGCGGCCCTGAAATTCATTGAGGATGTGGACAATCCGCTGGATTTTTATCCTGCCAGAGATTGGGAAAAAATATATCGCAATCAGTTCAAACACGATTTAACATATCATTTTCTGTGTGCCCCAAACGATACTCATAACTGCCTGCTGAAGGCGTATGTGAAAAACAATGTAATTACACGGATAGGCCCAAGCTATGGATATGGAAAGGCCAAAGACCTCTATGGTAATCAGGCTTCATCGCGTTGGGAGCCTCGGTTGTGCCAAAAAGGATTGGCGTTGATTCGCAGGATACAGGGCCCTCGGAGAGTCAAGTATCCAATGGTACGCGAAGGTTTCAAGAAATGGGTTGACGCCGGATTCCCCAGAGAAGCCAACGGCAAACCGCCCCTTAAGTATCTGCAAAGAGGCAAAGAACCATTCTTACGACTTTCGTGGGATGATGCCTTTGAAACAGCGGCTAAGGTATTTAAGAATATAGCCACAACATACAGCGGAGAAGATGGCAAAGCGTTGTTGAAGAAACAAAATATCTATGACGCTGACTCAATCGAGGCGATGGGAAACGCCGGCACCCAGGTAATGAAATTTCGAGGAGGAATGCCGCTGCTTGGTATAACCCGCGTTTTTGGTATGTATCGCCTTGCAAATGCAATGGCTTTGCTGGATACACATGTTCGGGGCACGGATTCTCAAACCGCTATGGGAGCCAGAGGATTCGACAATTATACTTTTCACACCGACCTGCCCCCGGGACATCCTATGGTTACAGGACAGCAAACTATCGATTGGGACCTTTTCAGTGCAGAGAACGCAAAACTAATTATAGCCTGGGGGATAAACTGGATTTCAACAAAAATGCCGGACAGTCACTGGCTCACAGAATCCCGCTTAAAAGGTACCAAGGTAGTGTCTATAACGGTTGAATATTCTTCTGTGGCATCAAAGTCTGATGAAGTACTTATAATCCGGCCTGCTACCGATTCGGCATTGGCACTCGGTATATCCAACGTAATTATCAAAGAGAAGTTATTTGATGTCGAATATGTCAAGAGCAGAACCGACCTTCCTCTGCTGATACGGATGGATACTTTGAAACTTGTACGAGCCGAAGAAGCGATCCCCGGTTTTAAGGGGCCTGAAAACAGAAGAGATACGCAAGTAATCAAGAAGGGACAAAAACCGCCGACTCCCATCAAAGCCGGAGGGGCCCAGTGCATTTCTGAGGAATTACTGGATGAATGGGGCAACTTTGTGGTATGGGACAAGAAAACAAACGCATTGGCCGGCATTACCCGTGATGATGTGGGCGAGTATTTCACCGCTAAGGGTATAGACCCGGAATTAGACGTCGAACATGAAATCGAGATTGAAGGCAAACGCGTAAAGGTCAGAACAGTTTTCAGCCTTATATCGCAGTATCTATCTGACACTTTTGATCTCGATTCGGTATCTAAACTGACCTGGGCTCCTAAGGAGGCGATTGTAAGTCTGGCTCATCAAATAGCTGAGAACAAAGGAAAAACACTCATTGCCGTCGGGATGGGCCCAAATCAGTTTTTCAACGGCGATTTAAAGGATAGAGCTATTTTACTTTTATGTGCTCTGACTAAAAATATCGGGACCCACAGCGGCAATGTCGGAAGTTTTGCCGGCAATTACAGGGCGGCTTATTTTGACGGAATGGGCCAATATATCAAGGAAGACCCGTTTAATATCGAGCTTGATGAGAAGAACAAAGCAAAGGTCAAAGGCTACTTTAAATTTGAATCGGCACATTATTACAACCACAGTGACAAGCCGTTGCGAGTGGGCAACAAAAACTTTACAGGCAAAACTCACATGCCGACTCCAACGAAATCGCTGATGTTCTGCAATGCTAATTCCATCCTCGGCAACCTCAAAGGGCATTACGAGGCGGTTATCAACACATTGCCGAATATAGAGTTTATATCCGTTGCCGACTGGTGGTGGTCAACATCATGTGAATATGCTGATATCGTTTGGGGTGTAGATTCATGGGGCGAATTCAACTTCCCAGATGCGACCGCGTCGGTGACAAATCCGTTTCTGCAAATGTTTCCCCGCTCACCACTCAAACGCCTCCACGATACACGAAGCGATATCGAAGTACATGCAGGGATATCAAAAGCACTCGGCAAACTCCTGAATGACAAGCGATTTGACGACTACTGGAAATTCGTACACGAAGGCCGGGTGGATGTATATTTACAGAGGATTATGGATACGAGCTCAATGTCTAAAGGCTATGACGTAAATGAGCTTGAAGAGAATGCCAAAAAGGGTATTCCAGCCCTTATGATGAGCCGGACCTACCCTAAAATTGTAGGCTGGGAGCAGGCCCATGAGAGTAAACAATGGTATAACAGGACCGGCAGAATGGAATTCTATCGAGACGAAGATGAATTTATAGAGTACGGCGAAAATTTGCCAGTTCATCGTGAGGCTGTGGATGCAACTTTTTATGAGCCTAATGCTATTGTCGCCAAGCCGCACCCGGCTATCAAACCGTTCGGGCCTGAGAAATACGGCATAGCCGCTGACGACCGCTCAGGTGAGACACGTCAGGTTAGAAATGTCATTTTTTCACCCGCGGACCTTCTCAAAACCAAACATCCTCTTCGCGAGAAGAACGAAGGCTTTGAGTATATATATCTTACGCCGAAATACAGGCACGGCTCCCATACAATGCCGGTTGATACCGACATAATAGCGATATGGTTCGGGCCGTTCGGCGACGCCCACCGTCGAGACAAACGTATGCCATGGGTCGGTGAAGGATATGTTGACATTAATCCTCTTGATGCAAAGAGTTTGGGCATTGAAGACGGCGATTATGTCTGGGTGGATGCCGACCCGGAAGACCGGCCATATCACGGCGAAAAGAAAGAAGGCAGCGAAGAATACAGACTATCAAGGCTTATGCTTCGAGTTAGATACTATCGTGGTACTCCCCGTACGATAACACGTTCGTGGTTTAATATGTACGGAGCCAGCTACGGTTCTGTTGAAGGTCATTTGAACAACAAGGACGGCAGGGCTCAAAACCCAAGGACCGGATACCAGGCAATGTTCAGATTCGGTTCCCACCAAAGCACTACCCGCGGTTGGCTGCGGCCGACACTCATGACTGACAGTTTGGTAAGAAAGGATACGATCGGGCCGGTAATCGGCAAAGGTTTCGCCCCTGATGTTAACTGTCCTAACGGAGCACCACGAGAAAGTTTTGTGAAATTCACCAAAGCCGAAGATGGCGGCATTAACGGTGAAAAGCTCTGGAGACCCGCCAGGTTAGGTTATAGACCAACCTATGAAAGCGATGCTATGAAAAAGTTTATTGTTGGAGGATATACCACATGAGCCATAAAGTTTATAACTGGCAATTGAATAGAAAAATGGATTTCATATATCCGGAATCCCGACCCGACAAGCAGGTTGCGTGGGTTTTTGATACCAACAAGTGCATCGCCTGCCAGACCTGCACAATGGCCTGTAAAAACGCATGGACCTCCGGGAAGAGCCAGGAATACATGTGGTGGAATAATGTAGAAACCAAACCCTGGGGATTTTATCCCTTAGGCTGGGATGTCAGATTGCTGGAAAAGCTTGGCCCACAGAAATGGAACGGCGATAAATACGAGGGCAAGACTATTTTCGAAGCGGCCGACTATGGCGAGAAAATTCAGGGTTTTGTGCCGGCCGAAGAAGATTTTGGGCACCCCAATTTGGGTGAGGATGAAGTGAGTGAGCTGGTCAAACAGGGACAATACATCAAAATACCACATCAACCATGGATGTTCTATCTGCCCAGAATATGTAATCACTGCACATATCCCGGATGCCTTGGGGGATGTCCCCGTAAGGCCGTCTATAAGAGAAAGGATGGGACGGTCCTTATTGACCAGGAGCGGTGTCGTGGATACAGGGAATGTGTCCGGGCGTGTCCGTACAAAAAGAGTATGTTTCGTAATCTGACAGGCAAATCGGAAAAATGTATAGCATGTTACCCGGCTACTGAAAAGGACGAGCAAACACAATGTGTTCAAAACTGTATTGGAAAGATCAGACTCTTTGGTTTTAAAAATAATTGGGACAAACCTGATCCTAAAAATCCTATTGATTATCTGGTCCATATAAAGAAAATAGCTCTTCCCTTATATCCCCAGTTTGGGACCGAGCCGAATGTCTATTACATTCCACCTATTAACGTCCCGGAATCTTTTAATAAGCAATTGTTTGGGCCGGGCGCTTCTCAAGCGGTTGAGCTTTACAAGAATGCCGCAAAAGACAGTACTCTTGTCGGTCTTTTGATGCTTTTTGGCTCGACCGGGAAAATAGTTCATTCGTTCTCTGTCGAAGGTGACATAGAGACTGGGCACTGTATCGGATATGACAGCAAGGGACAGGAAATTCTGAGAGTACCTATAAAGGAACCTATCATTATCAGGGAGAAACATGACACAAAGAGAGATGTCAACAGAATCAGCGTTACCTGATGCCTCGGATACGGCAGTTTTGAGTGCCGAAGCAAAAATCAACAGAGAGAGGATGTGTCAATACAAGATATTGGCTGTTGCTTTTTCTTATCCTGATAATAGTTTCTTTGGCCATTTTCCGGATTTGCTGGGCGAGAAACAATCTCTAATGGCTGAATACGACAGGCTTTTTCGGGCAGGTATAGTTTGGCTCTACGGTGCTGAGCATCTTGTGGAAAATGAATTTCAAAGAGCCAATATATTGTCTGATATTATGGGCTTTTATACGGCTTTCGGCCTGGAACCCGACAAGGAAAGGCCGGACTCTATAACCTGCGAATTGGAATTTATGTATGGTCTTATCTTTAAGGCAGACCGAGTTCATCAGGATTTAGTCGCTGGAAATGCTGAAGATAAAATTGGTGTGTGTCGGGATGCCGAGAAAAAATTCTTCACTGAACATTTGGAACCTGCTGCAAAGTTAATTGCGAAGAAGATAATATCAGAGTCGAAGAATTCTTTTTATAAAAAGACTGCTAAAGAGTTACTTGCATTCCTTAAAAGTGAGAAAAAGCAATTTGGAATAGTTGCCGTTAAGAATGGGAAATAAAATAAAACTGAAAATTCTTCTGAAAAAACAAAAAAGAGGAAATCGCAGATGAACAATAAGATTATAATTGCAATTATTATCATGGTAACGCTGGGTATTTTTGCATGGTTGGTGGATTACGGATGGCAAAATCGATACGGCTCACCCGAAACTTATCAGGAAATTCTGCCAAAGACCCTTACGGTCAACTACCATGATGAAGATTTGGCTTTGAAAGAAGGTGATGTATTCGCTGTTCCAATATGGCAGAAGATACTCGCTGTCGAACTCGAATTAAGCCATCAGATAACTGAAAAACCCTGGCCTAAAGGGCTTATTCCTGCTGTTAAGGTCCAGGCATTCCACAATGGAAAAGATATATATTTTAAGATGACATGGGAAGATGACCATGCCAATACGACGATCTCAGTTGATGCTTTTACGGATGGTTGCGCCGTGGCTGTACCTTTAGATGCAAATGCGCCTCTGCGTTCGATTATGATGGGCTTCTCCAGTCCGGTTAATATCTGGCACTGGAAAGCGGAGAAAGACATACTTTATTGGCAGGGTAAAACAAATCTTCAAACGGTTTATTCTGATTTCACTTATCCTTTTGAAAATGAAGAGATTCTCTCTGTAAGTATTCCGGAGCTTAAAAGTGCCGTAACCGATCTGCTGGCCCAAAGAGCCGGCTCTCTAACACGTAAAGACAAACAGGTAGTTCAAGGCCGGGGTGTATGGCACAACGGGACCTGGAGCGTACTCTTTAAAAGGTCGCTTAAAACCGACAATTCACAACAAGACTGCCAGTTTCCATGGGGCAAACACTCGGCATCCTTTGCCGTCTGGGATGGAAATCAAAATGATCGCGGCTCTCGTAAATCATTAAGTGCCTGGGTGAATTTACAAATAGAGTCGCCGAAGCCTGCAAACGCTCAGGTTAAAGGCAGCAACAGCAATACTAATGTTCACAAAACGTCATGGCTCGGGAAGTTGGGAGCATTTTCATTGCTGAGCACAGCAAATGGAGCAACTTCGGAAAGCCAATCAATTGAGGTCGAAAAAGAGCCAAGAATCATTGATATTACAGCCAAACGTTTTGAATATACGCCCAATAGAATATCTGTTCAAAAAGGTGAGCTTGTTACAATTAGAATGGAGTCACTTGATGTCACGCATGGATTATATCTGGATGGTTATGGAATTAATATTAAAGCCCGGCCGGGACTTATTGGCAAAGCGACTTTCATAGCGGATAAAACGGGCCGTTTCTCTTTCAGATGTTCGGAGACTTGCGGAGAATTCCACCCTTATATGATAGGGTTTTTCGATGTTTCACCAAACAATCGTTTCAATTTATTCGTTTGGATAATAGGCATCACATTTATGATAATATTGGGTTTTGTCTTACTCAAAGGCAAACAAGAAAAGGGAGTCGAAACAAATGTCGCAGCAGAACAATAAAAATCAAAAGCTTCTCGGACTTTTCCCCTTAAACTGGCGCTTTGATCTGGCTTCGATACCGGGTGTGCGCTGGCTGCTGAAGCAAAGATGGTTTCCCATGATTATCATCCTCATAAATATGTTCCTTTTCATGGTAATACTCATGAGTGGTGTTATGGGAGGATTTTCTTCTGGTAACTACAGTTTCGGTATTATGTTTGTGTGGATACTTTGGTGGGTCCTGCTGATGATGCTTCTTGTCCCTGTTTTCAGCAGGACATGGTGCATGATATGTCCTCTGCCGTCGTTCGGGGAATGGCTGCAGCGACTGAGAATTTTCGGCGTGAATAACAAGCTCGGCGGTTTGAACATAAAGTGGCCTCGACAGCTTCGCAATATGTGGGTGATGAATTTTCTTTTCCTGGGCACTACATTCTTCAGCGGTTTTTTTACGGTCAAGCCTTTAGCCACTTTCTTCCTGCTGGGAGGAATTATTGTTCTTGGGATAGTTCTTTCATTGATCTTCGAGAAAAGATCTTTTTGTTTGTATGTATGCCCCGTCAGCGGCTTTCAAGGGCTTTACTCGAATATGGCAATGACGGAAATAAGAGTTAAGGACCCAAATATATGTGCCAAACATAAGAAAAAGACATGTGAGACGGGCAACATAAAAGGATACGGTTGTCCCTGGCTGTTGCAGCCTCACAGCTTTAAGCGAAACACTTATTGCGGAATGTGTCTTGAGTGTTTCAAGACCTGTCCTTTTGATAATATGGCTTTTAACCTCAGGCCGCCTGGCACTGATATACTTGTCAATGAAAAACGAGGTCTTGATGAAGCGTGGAAAAGTTTCATTATGCTCGCAATTGCGGTTATGTTTTATGTTGCCATGATGGGACCGTGGGGGCTGCTCAAGGACTGGGTACGCGGAAACACTTTCACAGGATGGTTGAAGTTCATATCATTGCATACTACATTTGCTCTTGTGATTATACCGGGGATCTTTTTTGTTTTCGCTTGGTTATCGAAGCGTTTTAGCGGTCTTAAAGAGATCAGTCTTAAGGCCGTATTTGTCAATCTTTCCTATTGTCTTATCCCGATGGGTTTAGCGGCGTGGATTGCATTTAGCTTCGGTTTCCTGCTGCCAAATGGCTCATATATTTTACATATTCTCTCTGATCCGTTTGCGCTAGGCTGGAATCTGGTAGGTACTGCCAATATTCCATGGACCCCTGTCGCAACCGGCTGGCTCGTTCCGCTGCAGTTTGCTACTTTGTTTGGAGGTTACATCGTCTCTGCAGATTATGGCTACAAGTTGTCCTTACAGACGTACATTGACCCTGCCGCGGCCAAGCGAGGATTTGTTCCGCTGCTTGTTTTATTAACACTCGTAGTAATTGCATTTGGATGGTTATACGGAGGCTAAATATCAATGAAAACAAAAACGATCCTTACTGTTGCTATGCTTTTGGCGTGCACGATTGGTCCTATCGTTATAACATTAGCGTATGAATCTTATCGAACACAAGACCTGACGGCCGAAATACTGGCACGCGCGCCGGAGAGGGGAAATTTCTCTCCACGGGTTGTTAAAGTTCCGCTTGGCCAGAAGGTTAAACTGCGTATCAGAAACGTTGATACCGTTATGCATGGTTTTGCAATTCCTGCTCTGGAAGTTGATGCAGGCGAAATAAAGGCAGGGCACTATTCAATTTTAGAATTCACACCCGAAAAGCCGGGAGAATATGATTTTTACTGCACAGTATGGTGCAGTGAATTTCATCTTCAGATGAGAGGGCTGCTGGTGGTTAGCGCCCAATAAGAATGAAATTATCAAGAGTTTTAGCCATATTTATCATGCTCCTCGGCTTAAGCGTAGCGTTCATTCCTAAATATATCTTTCCAATCTGTGAGTCTGACAATCTCGGACTTTTTAACTCTTTCCAACCAGTCATGCGTTGTTTCTGGTTTGGACGGACAGAAATTCTTTTTGGCTTGTTAGTTGTTCTTGCCGGTCTGATTCTTTTATATCGGCCAACACCTGATACTCACTTTTCCATAGGTGCTTTGCTTATTGGCCTGGGATTGGCTATAATACTGGTTTCCGTAAATACGGTTATCGGCAGCACATGTGGGCATAAAGGCTCGCTCTGCCAAATTGGGACTAAACCGGCTGAACGTATCGCTGGTGCGCTCACAATAGTCTTCGGATTGGTTCTGGTGGTTTTTTCCGGCAAGAGGTACAAACAGAAATGAACGGCTGGTACCTGGCTTTGAGTCAAATTAAACGCAATCCCTTGCGCTCAGGATTAATGGCAATCGGAGTCGTTATTGCGGCGGCAGTTATGACCGGAGTGGCTCTTTTGATAGCAGGAGTCAATGAAGGCATGACAAACACGGCAAAGCGATTGGGGGCGGATTTAATGGTTGTGCCAAGAGGCGAAAAAATTGCTCAGCAATTCAATGAGGCCTTGATTACCGGCAAACCTGCTACGTTCTATCTTGAACAAGCAACCGTCGAAAAAATATCCAAAGTGCCCGGTGTTACAAATGTATCCACTCATATTTTCGTTGAAACACTTACAAATGCTCGATGCTGTGCCGGAAAATTCTTTATCGTTGGTTTCAATCCTGAAACAGATTTTACAGTAACACCATGGCTTAAAGATGATGTCTCCTTACTTACAACTAACGTGAACAACTGGATGATAGTTGGAGATAGAATACTCCTCCACAAAGGGGATATTGCCGAATTTTATGGAATGCCGTTCACCGTTGCCGGCGTTTTGGAACCTACCGGTACCGGGATGGATTGGACAATTTATATTTCTCAGAAGTCATTACGGAAGATGGTATCCGGTTCCAGGACAAAGGCTGAAATGCCGTTGCGGATTTCAGAAGGGGATGTCTCGGCTGTGTTTATCAAGGCCAAGCCTGGAGTCGATCTAATTGATCTTGCTGAAAAAATAGAGCAAACAGCTCCGGAAGCGCAGGCAATACTTTCATCGGCAGTTGCTAAACTCGCCAGAAGTCAGTTGTCAAAGATTGCTGGTTTACTCGGCTGTATTGTCATAGGCCTGTGGGCGATGGCGCTGACCTTAAGTGGTGTGGTTTTCTCCATGGCAGTAAGAGAGCGCCGCAGTCAGTTAGGACTGCTCGTAGCCAAAGGGGCGGAAAAACGCTTTGTGTTCGGCATGTTAACTAAAGAATCTGTTATGATAGCGGCACCTTCAAGTTTGTCCGGATGTATTGTCGGCTTGCTCGTTGTTATTTCTTTCAGAGAACTGTTGTCCAATGCTCTTGGCGCCTCAGATGTCCTGCCGGCTGCTGTCACCACGGCTGCCTTTATCGCGGCATTCAGCATTTTTGGTACTCTCTCTGCCGTAATTACAGCAATAATACCTGTTATACCTATATTAAGAATAGAGCCTTATGAAGCTATCAAACAGGGAAAAACAACATGATTTCAACAATAAACGTGACTAAATCTTATACGGGTCAAAATGGAACAATTACAGTCCTTGGCAGAGTCAACATCAAGGTTGCCCGCGGTGACTTTGTTGCCGTCATAGGCCGTTCAGGTGCCGGTAAATCCACGCTTCTTGGTGTAATGGGTGGATTGCTAAAACCTTCGAGTGGCGAAGTTTTTCTCGATGGTAAGTCTCTGTGGCAGCTTGACCAGCGGGCAAGGGCACGTGTTCGTGCTCAAAAAATTGGTTTTGTTTTTCAAAACGCTTCTGTTATCCGCTCTCTAACGGTGCTCGAAAATGTGCTTTTGCCGCAAACTTTTCTTCCGAAACCAGTCACTCCGGATTTGTCCCGGGCGACGAATCTCGTCGAGTTGATGGGAATTGAGAGCAAAATCCATGCATACTCAGATCAACTATCAGGTGGAGAACAACGCCGGGTAGCAATAGCAAGCGCCCTGATGAACAATCCTTCCTTGCTATTGGCTGATGAGCCTACAGGCGACCTGGACACAGAGACTGAATCAGAGATCATGAACTTCTTTCTGGATTTGAGGCGTAGGGGAACAACTATTGTAATGGTCACTCATAATTATCAACTGGCCTGTTACGCCGATAGAATATTAGAAATGGATAGTGGCTCTATTGTAGAGCTGTCACCACGAACCGAAGCCTGCAAATCATCCGATTTCAGTTCGCCACTTCCCAACGAGTCCCAGGCAAATACTGAAAAGGAATCCCGCTTTTGAACCGAATGATTCTTTATATAGCCTTACTGGTTACTGTCTTCCTCGGCGGTTGTTCTAAAGAACCAGAGGACCACCGTTTAATCTGGAGTTTCAAAACCGGTGATGTCATGCCGACCTGTCCGACTATTGCTCCCGATGGCACAATCTATATAGGCTCTCATGATTGTTATTTCTATTCCATCAATAAAGACGGCAAAATGAACTGGCGCTTCAAAACCGGCGATTTCGTGCATGGCACTCCGGCCCTGGATCATAATGGCAACATTTACTTTGGCTCATTCGACGGCTATGTTTATGCCCTGAATCCCGAGGGTAAGGAACTCTGGAGATTTAAAACCGAGGACAAAATCGAATCATCTCCGGCCATAGGTTCTGGTGATACACTCTATGTCTCCTCCGACGATAGTTACATTTACGCTTTGGATTTAAATAACGGTAATTTGCAATGGAAGTTACAGACAGAAGGCAAAGTGGCTTCTTCACCCGCCATCGGCTCAGATGGTTGCGTCTATGTCGGCTCCGGCGACCATCATCTCTATGCAATAAATCCGGACGGTACTATTCGGTGGAAATTCAAGACTGCCGGTAAGGTTCTCTCGTCACCGGCACTCGACAGCAATGGCTCGATATATTTTGGTTCAAACGACGGACGACTATATGCAGTAACATCCGATGGTACCGAAAAATGGCAGTTCAACACTGGAGATAGTGTATTTGCATCACCTTCAATCGGTCCGGATGGAACTATCTATATCGGCTCTTTGAGTCGATATTTTTATGCCCTGTCACCCCAGGGCCGACTAAAATGGAAATTCAACACACGAGACTGGGTAATATCTTCAGCATCTATCGGTGCCGATGGATCAGTATATGTCGGCTCGTATAACCATTGCCTATATGCGTTTAGAGATAACGGGCGGGTATTATGGAAATTCAAAACACAAAAGTTTGTATTCTCGTCGCCATCTATATGCTCTGATGGTTTGCTGTTGGTCGGTTCAGATGATGGCATGCTCTACGCTCTTCGTACAGAAAGCAAAGGACTCGCGATTTCGCCATGGCCGAAGTTTCGAGCGAACACTGCCAATAGCGGCTCCAGCCTTGCTTCATGCCAGAATCAACAAGATCAGCCACAAAAAAAATAATCCACTCTATGCATATCCTTTGATATCAATGTAAGTTATCGATCATAGATCCAGGAAAAAGACATAATGAGCAGACGATTTCAAGCTCTACTGGTTCAAGTCCCGTACGGTTCTCGCAAAGGTACCCTGACTTATCTTGCCGTGGACGATTTTCACAATTAAAAGGGGCAGGCGTTCCATTTTTTAGGGCAAGATAAGCGTAGAACAAGGTAAGGTTTAATAGGCTCTGCTGGTTTTCGCTTGATTCTCTGTGAGTTTTATAAACACTTATGGAGAATAAAAACAGGGCTGAAATTATCATTCCCAGCCCTGTCTTCATAACACCGCTTTGGCAGGTGGTGTTTATTGCAGTTGGCCGCGGATTTCACCCGGCGGAAACTGCTCAGTATGCACATTTACATAGGCCCGGTTTTCCTGAATCGCAATAAGCAAATCGTCCAGTGTTTTTCCGGCAAGCGGGCCAAGCAGTTCTACCTCAGTAAACGAACCCTGGCCCAGGAGGCCGCTGAACGGACCGGGAATTAATTCTGCCGGAGGTGCGGAAGGATATAGCCACACGGCAGGCGGGCCGTCGCCACCCGGCTCCTCGGCGATATGAATGTGCGCCATGGTAACGTTTTCTATATTCTGAACAATAAGCTGATATGAAATCAGGTTACTGGTGGGATTGAATTTAAGAAGCGACTGACCTGTCGCAGTTGAATCGGTGCCTGAGGCAGTTCCTGTGAGTTCGGCGCTAATGGGAGGCTCTGGAGGTATTGCTCCCAAAGAACCTCGGATTTCACCGGGAGGGAATTGTTCGGTATGTACATTTACATATGCCCGATTTTCCCGAATAGCGGTGAGCAAGTCCGCGAGGGTCATTCCGGCCAGAGGACCTATTAGATTCGCAGCCGTAATATCACCTTCGCTTAGAAGCCCACTAAAATACCCCGGTTTCAACAGTGCCGGCGGTGCGGAAGGATATAGCCACACAGCAGGCGGGCCATCGCCACCAGGCTCCTCGGCGATATGGATATGCGCCATGGTGACATTTTGAATATTCTGTACATTAAGTTGATATGAAATCAAATCACCGGCAGGATTTAATTCCAGAAGCACCTGACCGGTGGCAGTTGAATTTGTGCCGGCAGCAGTTCCAGAAAGCTCAGCGGAAAATTGCCTCTGCAATGGTACAATCTTTAGTATCACGCCAGTATCACCGAATGGGCCCAGAGCAGGGCCGGCCAGTATATATAACTCGCCATCGGCATCCTGTCCAAATGCCTTAACGTATAATCCGAGGTTGCGGTCCTCGATTCCAATGGTGAATTCCTGAATCAGGCCCGTAGCAAGGTCTGCATAAAGCAGGCGACCATCTGCCTCGAAAAACGATGAAGAAAAGTCGCCAAAGACATACTTTCCCGTGAGTTCCGGAATTTGGATACCTCGATATACGAAACCACCAGTTATACTAATGCCTTCACCGTGATCATACTGAGCAACCGGATCAATCAAGCCTTCAGGTAAATCCTTTATGCTATTGTTGACAGTGCCGTCTTCCGGATTAAATCTAAAGGTTCCTTCTTTCAGATTCCAGCCGTAGTTGCCTCCGGCGTGGACGATATCAATTTCTTCGATTTGACCCTGGCCGACATCGGCTGCGACCAAATCACCTGTGAGAGAATCGAAGCTGAACCGCCAGGGATTTCGGAAGCCATAAGCATAGATTTCATCTACACCGTCCACTTCCACGAAAGGATTGTCTGCAGGAACACGATATTTACCGTTCACAGAGACGGGATCCGGGCTTGTCGTAGTTACAGGATCGAGCGGGTCAATTCTCAGTATCGAACCATGGACGGTGTTTATGTTTTGGCCGTTACCGGTGGCGCCGTGCCCATCGGCAACATCGTTACCAGCGCCGCCATCGCCTACCGAGATGTACAGATAACCGTCAGGACCAAAGGCCAGCATCCCTGCATTATGATTGAACTGAGGCTCATCAATTCGAATAATCTCCCGGCGTGTACTTACATCGATAATATTCGGATTATTTACATCAACTGTCCATTCGGTAATAACACTTTGATGGTCGAAAACCACGTCGGCCGGCAAAGGCTCGGTAGTAAAATCAGCAGGTAAATCATTCATCTCGCTCGAATAAGAATAGATTTTCTGATAACCGGGGCTTTGCGGATCGGCGAAGTCTGGATGAAATGCCAGACCCAAAAAGCCTCGTTCATCAAAATCATTTACATCTTGGGAACCAAAAAAACCGGGTATATGCACCCGGTCAGTTATATCCAGGAACGGTGTTGGGAGTAGTTGACCGTTTTCTATGAGCAAAATCCTGCCCGGCTGATCCACCACGAAGAGCCAGCCTGTGCCGTCACCGGCATGCGTCAAATATACCGGCGCAGTCAATCCAGCAGCGATAGTCTCCAACTCGACTTGGATAACGCCTTTTTCGATTGGCTCAGGGATGGGATTTTCTAATGGCTCAGGTTCCGGTTCCGGTTCGGGTTCAGCCGCGGCCAACACGTTAAAATTACCGCGCATTGTAAAAATATGGGCCCGGCAACGGTAACCCGGCACATGGCTAGGTTCCATCATGGCATTTAGCAGACCGGGCGTCAAAGTAAAGGTTACCGTACCCGATCCGTTGTCTATCCATTCCACTTCAGGGTCGGATTCAAAGGGACCGGTTCTGTTGCCCTGAGATAGAAGAACTGTGTCCGCCCCGGCAGAAGCCCCTTTTGCCAGCACCTCAAACGGATGCGGTATAAAATTCGTCACGGTCACCTGATAACGTTTTCCCACTTGCACGGTCAATGTTGGGTCTTGGGCTCCTGTACTTGCTCCGAGTCCGGCATCGCCAGGCTCAAACGCATCTAATCTGTACGAGGAAGAACCTACATTTCCGAAAGTCCATGCCACATCGTGAGATGAGGCCTGAATTGCTCCGGAAGTGCTCAGGATTACCAGGATACCCGCTAACATTGTAATTGATAATTCTTGCTTGTTCATGATTAGCTCCTTTTTTTTGCATTAATCCTTTATTTTACATCAACTGTTCATTACAGAATCTATTATATAGGACTCTAATAGTCATATACGTTTAATTTAGTATCGCCTGTTCATTGTATGAACGAAAAAAAATAAATATTTAAGAAAAAAAGGAGTTCAAAGAATCCTTTAATGGAGAAAAAGGAAAAAGAAATGTTTTAGTAGTTTCTATTTTTGCCGTGGATGATTGTAACAATTAAAACGGGCGGGCGTTACATTTTTCAGGGCAAGATAAGCGCCGAACAAGATAAGCCCAGAACAGGATTCCTTAAATAATCGACCATCATTTATCATTTGAAAGCTGGCCTACGGATTTGAAATCCAATCCTCAACCCAAATGATTAATCATCAATCGAATGGCTTTGCCCCGCTGTTTATACTGGTCCTGCTTCTATCTTCAGTTGTCCTTAATACTCATTAATATCTGCGCGACAACTCGGACTGTACTATTCTCATCATCAAAAGCCGTCTCTAAATCATCTGTATCACAGGCAAAAAGGGTGTTCAAGCGTACCTTCCAATAATCGTCTTTCAAAAGAGCCCTTAACTGCTCGTCGGTCCATTCGTATCCAAGACTTGTCAATCGCCAGACAACAAAGCTGCGCAATTGCTCATTATCGCTATCAAGATGCTCAAGTAGCAGCGGTATGGAATCATCGTTTAGATAAGGGTATATAGTTTCCAGAAATTTGTAGCTGTCATTTTTGGTTTGCCATTCTCGCTTTAGTTTTTGAAACTCGGAAATATGTACAGGTCTTCCTGTTGGAACATCCTCCAAATACACATGCGAACTTCTAATAGGAGGCGATTCAGCCACTATCTGAAACACCCATTCGGCCAGCTCCCTGTCGCATGCTCTGCTAAGCACATGGAGCAATTCGTTATAATTGTCGTAAAGGTGGGCCATCTGCCTTTGTTTCACAAAATCTTTAAGCAAATTTGTAACATTAGGCTTCGGCACACCTTCCAGATATCTATAGAAAAAAGTTGCCCGGCTATATCGTGCTGTCCCCAGCCATAGTTTGAGCAATGACCTTGACGATTCTTGTACGTCGGGAGGAATATCATCCCGCTGCTCTCCTCCCACGAGATTAATTAAATTTGTGAAACGAGCTTCAGCCTCTTGAGGATCGCTTACGAATGCCAGAGCCCCTGCTATTTCAAGAAGTTTCGTCAGGTGTTCATGACCAATTTTTGTCCTTGGGATTTTGGGCAGTTCCGGCATGTTGGCATCGGTGGTTAACCGCCTTGTATTAATTTTCGTGTATGCTTTCTTATCACCTCGATTCACCTGGATGAGTGACGACTTGATACTATTAAAATTTTTCTGTTTTGAAGAAACTATCTCGGTAAGTTGTGCTGTCTTCTCTTCGTAAATTTGCTCTAATTGTTGTTTGGCAGACCTGTCTTTCCACTTCGCCCTCATAATAAGCATATCCAGGGAATTGGGTTCTTTTAATGCATCGAGAATAACAGGGCGAACATCGTGCCCTCCCCTTCTCAGAACCTCTAACAACAGCTTTTCCCTTATTGGTTTGTTCGCCGCCTGACGCTCGCTGATAAGAGCTGATAAATCTTCAGGACAAGCAAGGTACAACTCCTCCGGAATACCGTCATCCTCTTTAATGGTTGTGTAAACAGGAGCGTTGGGATCTGCAGTATGTTTTTTTGAAAGAACTGTCTCGTATGTCTCCTGCGTTGCTCCCGGAAGTAACCAATTTACTGACGGTGGATTGTTAAACAGTTTGTCCAGGTCTGGGCATTTATCGGCTGATATGTGGATGGTAACTATAACTGTCACCAGGTATAGGACCGAAATGGGAAATGTTATGCGTTCCATTTTCATGCGCGTGTTAATTATTTCACCACTCCTGCCGAAGAAATGTCGGATACCGTCAAAACATATTGACCGATCCTTTGAGATATGAGTTGAAATCAGGGCCACAAATAGAATTGTAAGAAAGAAAAACACTAAAGAAGCTATGGGAATGGGGCGCAAAAGTGCGGTTGTCCCCGTCATCAAAAGTAAAACCAGCATCAGTTGTACAAAACGATTGCGTAACAGCCAGCCAAAGGGGATTACTCCTAACATATTTTTCCAATAAGTAACGATGGCCCATATAATCAAACATAACACGAACCAGGCCAAAAGCACTCCTCCAAGGAATACCAGCCACTCAGTGACATCTGTTAGACCTTTGGTCCAGACCAAATTAACCAACACTAATACAAAAGTCCCAATCACCCAAATTAAGCCGCATATTACTGTGGACCACCTTCTTACTTGCCGAATCCGAGAATGAGCAAGAGGACGGACGCGTGCCAGTAGCAGCAAGAGAATCCACACAATAACTGCTGTCCCAATAAACACTGAGCCCCCGAGAGACCGTCCACCGAGCCACTCGTTCAATACTGCTATGAGAAAAAGTAGTCCTAACATACTGCATAGGCCAATAATAAAGAAAATGTATGTTGTGATTCCAACTGATACCTGTTGTGCCCGGCCGCGTATCCGGTTGACGATAACGACGAATATCCACACCAATGGAAATGGAAGTAGTCGAATGAAAAGTGTGAAAACCTTACCAACGAGCGCTAAATTCATTATGCCCTCTCTAACAGCGAACATCTCAAAATCATATTGCCATAATACCTTATTTGCTTCTATTGCCTGGCTCAGCCGAAAACGAACTAATTGTGCTTCCTCCTCTGACAGGTCAAGCTCTTGGAGTCGGGCTCCTTCAATGGATCGAAGTAGCATATAGCTGGAATTTAAGTTTTTACGGCTTCGGGCATAGTCGATTAGCTTGCTGGCTGCCTTTGAGAGTTCAGCACTTATGTTGCTAAATGACTCCTCATCGAGCTTCGGATATCTCCCACGTGAGCCGGATATAAAAAAACCCAGATCCGGGTAGAATCCTGTTTCGTAGGGGAGGGAGATCTGCCTTTTCAGCGGATTCAAGCCGACCTTGTCTGAAAGTCCATCTACGTGCTCCTTGTACTTATCGTAGGGCAAGGCAAAGTCAGGTAATTTATTACCTAATTCAAATTGCTCCAGGGCGTTCATCTCACGCTCGGATTCTCCAGGCCTGTTAAGTATTGCCCAGCCTTTCAAATATCTATAGTGAGAATTGTTCGGGTCGAGTTTGATTAGCCTGTCGGTAAGGGCAAGTACTGCTTGTGAGTCAACAAGATTCGCATCTATTAGCTTTTTCTCTGCAAATTGAGCCAGAAAAAACTCATTCTGTGGATATCTGACCAACAGAATAGCAAGTTCCTCATCATTAGGCTCGGTGATGCAATATCTCAGAATATCGAAAGCCTCTGGATCTAAAGCCTTAATCTCTTCTTTAAGCGTTGATTTGTCATCAGTATCGTTATTGAATATATCTTCAACATGAGCCAACTTACATATATAACGCCAGATGTACACGGCCTTTGGGATTTCATAGACACTCACCCCGATACAAACTGCGATAATAACAATCCACACTTTTCTACGAAGCCGCATAATCACCTCTATCTATTAAAAGGGATCAAATGTTAACTTTCAAATACTCGCCTGTCCGAAGCAACTTATCAGGATTATAGAACAACTATACAATGAATACAAAGTAATCTCTCATGCCGAAGTAGAGAAAAAGTTCTTTTTGGCCTTATTTTCCTTGCTTATTGTTCAATAAATTGTTATAATGCACGATTATTAGCCGGGCAGCTAACATAAAACGTCAATAAACGACGAAAAATAGACATTGTCAGTTTTACTTTTTTACAAACTGCTTAAACACCCCGGCCAGAAGGCCAAGACCACAGGATCAGAAGACCCGGATTCGTGAATCTCGAAGATTCGTCCAATTAACTAATTCACAAATTCACTAATTCTCTAATTGACATGGTGTTATCAGTGTTTAATGAAAAAGACAGGTTTAACGAACAGTCCAAAGCCCCAAAAAGGAAACCTACGAATTCTTACGTACGAATTTATAAGCTTTTTATGCAAAACAAACCCAATTTCAGAAATGACAAAATGAACGTAACTTTAGACATAACAAGCAATTACAAGGTTTTATCTCGCTCGCCAGGTCAAAAAACAAAGCCAATTCAAACCCAATTAAAGCCAAAACAAACCCAATTTAACCCAAAACAAACCCAATTCAAAGCCAATAAAGCCAATTTGTCGAAAGGGGAAAGAATGAACGCTTTTACGTGGATAAGGAGCCTTACGATTGTTTTAATAATGCTACTCGCGGATGTTACCACCCTAAAGGGTGCCAATTCAAACCCAATTTCAAATGGCAAACCGGCTTGGCCATATCCGGCCTGTGCCAGTAAACGGTTAACAGAATCCTGTAATCGAGAAAAGCGAAAAAGAAATGTTTTTAGTAGTTTCTATTTTTACAGGGAGGATGTAAAATTGAGACAATTATTGAGTGTGTTTCGTACATTTTACAAATTTGATGGAATATATGGGTATTTTCTCAGGATGAGTAAAAGAAAATTAAAAACAGCGGTACTTGGCCTTACCGGCAGGGGGGAGTTTTTACTGGAAGCATTGAAGGGGGTGGATTATTTCGATATTCAGGCCGTTGCGGACAAGGATACCAGCCTTGCCGAAAAAATTGCCGGACAGTGCCAATGCACCCCCTACGATGATTACCGGCAGTTGATAATCCAGAATCAGCTCGAT
This sequence comes from Planctomycetota bacterium, assembly GCA_019456195.1. Lineage (GTDB taxonomy): Bacteria > Planctomycetota > Phycisphaerae > Sedimentisphaerales > Anaerobacaceae > NIOZ-UU13. Next base: position 31,590 of record VRUK01000027.1, read on the forward strand.
TGCCTGCTGGTTGCGGCGGGTATTCACAGCTGCGATGAATATGTCCGGATGGCGATGAAAAAGAAGTTCAATATATTCAAGCTGGCTCCGGCGGCGAGGGATTTTGAAGAGGCGGTGGAGTTTGTAAGGCTGAGTGAAGAGCAGGATATAAAGTTTGCTGTTGGTAATCCGAAGCGTTTTGGCAGGAGCTTTATTGCTTTGCGGGATTTTCTGCAGCAGGGCAGGATAGAGCATGTTTTTCTGATGACTGCTTTTTGCACCATCGGCGATGGGTCTTATCCCGGCTGGCAGACCGACCCGAAACTGGCCGGCGGGGGGGTGCTGCTGCATAACTGTTACTGGGTGATTGACCAGATGGTCAATAATTTCGGGTTGCCTCAGCAAGTTTATTCACTTGGTACGAACAATGCTCAGGACAAGCAGCAGCGACTGTATCTGACGGAAGATACTTCGGTCGTGACGATGAAATTCAGTGATGTATTTATCGGCAACCTTGTAGCGTCGCGGCGGGCGGGGACCGGCCCGAAAGAGGAATATATAAAGCTTTATGGGAAGGATGCAATTTTAACGGTCAGTGACAAGAAGGTGATGCTTTGCGACGGCCTCGGACAGACAATCGAGGTGCTGGAATACGCTGATGATGAATATTTTTGTATGAGAGAACAACTGAAGAATTTTGCTATGAGCATATTGTCGCCGGATACAAACAAGCTGTGCAGCAGCGGCGGTGAGAATCTTCAGGATATGGCCGTTATCGAATCGGCCTATCTTTCGGCGCGGACGGGTTTTCCCGAGGAGCCGGCCAAGGTGCTGCAGATGGCGCCGGGGCTTACGGGCGAGACGCTGTTTGAGATGCCGGTAAATAATTGAAAATGCATTTGACAAGTAATGCAATTAATAATAGTTTGTTGACGTGAGCTTGGTAACGTATTGTTAGTTTGATTGTTTTGGAGAATACTGGTATGGAAGAGAGCAAGAAAAAAGCGGTTATGATCGGAATTATCGTTGTTTGCCTGGGAGTGGCCGGCGTGATAATCTTCGGGACAGGGAGCGGCGGAGGTGGTTCGCTCGATGACATTCCGGACGATGAAATGACCTGGGTAAAGTGTCTCAATAAGAGCTGTAATGCCGAGTATGAGATGAGTCGGAAGGAGTACTTTAAGTTTGTTACGGCTAATGCCAATCCAATGGCACCCAGTGCACCGGCGCTGACTTGTGAAAAGTGTGATGAGCCAAGTGTTTACGTGGCCGAAAAATGTCAAAATGCAGCTTGCGGGATTGTTTTCAGGAGCGGTGCAGTTCCGAACGATTTTCCTGATCGCTGTCCCACATGTAAGCAGAGTGCGACGGAAGAGATCAGAAATGCCAGAAAGAGAGAGATGGCCGGCGGATAATGAGCGATATAATCGCACGCGCGGAGCCAGTGAACGGCTTTTAGGCATGAGTGATAAAGATTTTGTCTTTACTGTGCTTTTGTCCTGTGTGCTGATCATCTTTTGATATTGTAAAAACGAACAATTAATTTTATAAAGGCCTAATCCTGAGTTGGATTGGGCTTTTTTATTTACTATTGGCTTATTGTTGGAATTTCTTAACTATGCTTTTCCTGCACCCTTCGTAGTGGGGGGTTAGTCCTGGGTTATCAGCCGGTCGAGGACGGCGTTGCTGTATTGCTGCTTTCCGATATTCAAGACATCAAGGTTATGATTTTTTGTTTTGATTCTTTGGGACAAATATGCAATGCGATTTCCAGGTGGAGGGTGGCTTGATAGGAATTCGACCACTGTTTCTTTTCGCTGGGCTTCGAGCATCTTCATAGTCTCGATAATTCCATAAGGGTTGTATCCGGCGACGACCATGTAATCGAGGCCTGCAATGTCAGCCTCTCGTTCATCCTGTCTGCTGTATCGCAGGCCAATAATTCTGCGTGAGAGTTCTGCGGCGGTCATGACAGCTCCGGACGACTGGCCGGAAGTTGCGGCGGCAAGTATGAGACTTAATCCGATTTGATTGCTTATGGCGTTCGATGTGTCGCGGGCGACGACGTGGGCTGTTTCGTGGGCCAATATCGCGGCTAACTGGGACTCGGACTGGAGTTTTTCGAGCATTCCCTTAGTGATGAAAATATATCCGCCGGGCAAGGCTGAGGCATTAATCGATTTGTCGTTAACCGCGACGTAATGATATTCCCAGTTGGGCCTGTGGCTGATGCGGGCAATTTTCTGGCCTACACTGTCAATATAGTTCTGCAGGTCCTCGTCTTCGATTTTTCCGCCTAATTCCTTTTCTATCTCAGGGGCATATTGCTGGCCTATCTCGAGGTCCTGCTTTTCAGGAAAGAGCATTAGCTCCTGTTGGCCGGTTATCGGATTGAAGGCACAGCCGGTGCAGAGGCAAACAATAATGTACGATATCAACAGCAGTACTTTTTGAGAATTTAAGCTTAACATCTTAGATGATATTATACATTTTGAGGCTGGGGAAGTAAACCTAAAAGTGCTCAAGCTCAGGGGTTTTATAGCAGGCTTGTGAGCTGCCATACTTAGCATAGATTGGGTTTGAATTGGCTTTGTTTTTGGCTTTATTGGCTTTGAATTGGCTTTGTTTTGGGTTAAATTGGGTTTGTTTTGGGTTTGTTTTTCCATATCTAAAATCCATATTTTCTTCATAAACCTTTGTGTATGCTGGGTTAGCATCATATTTATCATCCTGAAAATTGGGTTTGTTTTGCATAATAGAGTGTATCTGGAAATATGTTATAATTGAAAGAGTGCCTAAAGTGCCTATAGTGCCTAAAGTAAGGTGAAGTTGGATTCTCAATGCTCATGATTGGTTAAATAGAGAATTAGCGAATTTGTGAATTAGTTAATTGGACGGATATTCGAAATTTACGAATCTGGGTCTTCTGACCCTGTGGTCTTGGCCTGCTGGGCCTGTGGTCTTGCTTTGTACGCAGTTTGTAAAAAAGGCAAACTGAAAATGTCTGTTTTTCGTCGTATAACGACGATTTGCATTAGCCTGCTGGCTAATATATGCGTATTATAACATAAAATTTGTGAAAAATCAATGAAAAATCCCCGACAGAAAAGTAAATAAGCTAACATCGAGGATAAACTCCAAGAATAAATCTCCAATACTCCCCACTATCTCCCTGATAGTTGATAGCGGCTGGGGATAGTCAAATGACTACGAGCTTTTTCATGCTCCAGAAGTAATTGGTGCGATTCATCGCCACCTACCTACTGCAACAAAATAAATATGATGGTGTCCCCAGATATGCCAGATATGCCAGATATGCCTCAGATATGCCTCAGATATGCCTCCCCAGATATGCCCCCAGATATGCCCCAGATATGCAATATGTATGGTGTCCCCAGATATGCCCCCGAAAAAATCGCTCACAGCGAATGTGACATTTCAAAAAATTCCAGAAAGGCCGGCGGCCAAAGCGAGCCGAGCAATACTATAGCGGTTGTTCTATAAAATCCCCGTTCAAACGCCGCGGGGCTGTACTCCGACTTCATAAGGGGTAAACTGCGCGGGGACAAAAATATTTTATGGCCGGACACCTTTAATTCTCCTGTCCACTATTACCAAAAGGCAGCGGAGAACAAAATGGTAAGGGAGGGCAGGTCTGCCCTCCCTTACTGATCAGTTATTAGTCTTCGTTGTTGTCTTCCTCGCTTTCTTCGGCGCTTTTTCTAAATTCGTCGCGGTTTTCCATGACACGGTCGATTTTAGGCTCCTCTGGTTCCACATCTTCGTCTTTGTCTTTGTCTTTGTCACACATTGCTTTTGTCTCCTTAATTTGTTGAACAGAGATTTCATTATAAAAAATATGTTTTTGCTGGCTCTGATATTTTTGTGCATAGAAAACGGGGGTCATGATAAATAAGAATATTACCGCAACACGCGTTGCTTGCATGGCCCTCAAGAACCAGCCAATCCGAGTTTTGTTGTGGCGCCTCAGTATAGTTGCGCACTCGCAATACTGCTTAGATAAACACTGCTGTACCTTATCCCGGATGTCTCGCTTCTTACTTGCCGCAACCCGCTTGTTACGTTTTTCATGATCCTCTATATATCTTTGGAATTCTGTCGCTGCTGCAGGATAGCCGTATTCGTAAGTAAAAAAACATTTTGTCAGATAAAAGATGACCGTGAGCAGGCTTAGTGCGAAAGGCACAAACAACAACAAAAATATAACCCCGAGTGTGCTAATAGGGTATAAGTTAAAATTGTTCAGAAAATAGGCTCCTCCACCACCTACAATAATTATCACTGTATAGGCAGTAGTAAGCCGTGAGATAATAAAGTTTTTTTGCTGGAACTCAAACTCATAGAAACCTTTATGAAGTTTGTACTGTTCCTCTGTATTCAACTGTCGTTCTTTCTAATAAAATCCCTAACAATGATTATACAGTCAGTATAACAAGTTCCCGTTGCTTCTTCAATACTCGTCCAATCTTTTTCATTGAATGATTCCGCTGTGAGTGACGCAAAGTGGACGGAATTAGGTGCAGAAGCATGTTAGCTATTCTGTTTAAATATTAACAAAAGCCTATTTCCCTTGTAAAAGTGTAACCTCATTATCTTTGATTGATTACCTTCTAATACTTGATATTTAAATACTTCTGGATTTTCACCATAATATTTGGAATTTGAAAACCATCCATCAGCTTGTTCTGAAGTTTCTTGGATTGGTTTATTTAATTCGTATGAATTTTTTGGGTCAATCGTAGCGAGCAAATATTCTGCTTGGTATTTTATATGATTATAGCATTTTTCATTAAAATGTTTATAATACAGTGCTCGTCCTAATCTATCAATTATTCCATTAAATCTATCTTCATCCAAGTGAAAAGCACGAGTATTAGATATAGCTCCAGTTTGTGAGTTTTGCATTTTGACTGGAGAAGAAGCGTCAGTAAACTTTTTTAATAGGCTTGGATTTCTTTTAATCGCGCGTTTAATTTTTGAGAAATACTGATTTCGAGCCACTTTGTTGCTGTTAATGAGCATCACTAGCGAATAAAGAAAGTATTCATCATCTTGAGATTTTTTGGAGTTATGTTCATCGCAAGATGGTACAGTCAAAAGCTGTTTTCGGAGATCAATTCCATCTGGCAAATCCTTTTGCTCAGGGAAAAGGCATTGTGGAGGGATGTGCTCCACACTTGTAGCCAGTTTTTCACACATATAGCATGTTTTTTCTGCTTTGTTCATACTCATCTTATAAGACAACATAATAATATAAGACATTTATCCGCCGCTTATATGGCGCAGTGCCTGAATCTCGTCAGTTTCATTGAAGATATTCAGAACTACTCCAAGTTCTTTCGCTATCTTGGTAAAAAGCCATCTTTTGTTCAGTTTACCTTCAGACCGTGTATAAGTCAGATGGGCAAGAAGATTGTTGGCAAGTTCCCTCGTGTCTTTCAGTAACGGAGATTCTTTAGGGCAAAGTCTCAACCACTTCTCGTTGGGCAAGAAAAAATGTCGAGCTAAGATAGTATCAGAATGGACGTTCTTCGATGGGTAGAGAAACTCAATAAGCACGCGGCTGTGTGCCGCGAATGATTCTACCAAAGCATTCACAACCGGCTCTGGATACTTTTTATCGCCTTTTAACTGCTTGTACAAGCAGTTCGCAGTTGCCCAGAGCATTTTATCTTCGTAATCGAAGGCTTTTAGGGCCTTCAGTTTTGTCGTATTGTTTGGTCTTCTCTGTTTCATATTTGCCTTACCGAATCTTGATTACCAACATCTACCATACCCAGATCCGAAATTCCCGCCTTTAAATTCGTATCTCTAATTTCGGTGCACTCTTCAAGATGTCCGCCTTAAGGGGTAGAAGATAACAGAAAGAAAGTAAAAAGGCAAAAGGAAAAAGGCAAAGGGAAAAGGTATAAGAGCATTTCTACTCCCCGGCCCCCGACAGAAAGTCAAGTGAGCTAACATCGAGGATAAACTCCAAAGCAAGTAAGCTAACATCGAGGGTAAGTTATTTGGTGATGAATGATTATGGGGTTTGGGTCCCCGCTAAGGACGTGCAAGGATGACAATATTATTTACGGATGACCCCGCAATGAATTTCGGGGCTAAATATTAGGGCAACCACATGGGGTTGCCCCTACGAGGGGCCCGTAGTTTAGTTTTGAGTGTATATTTCGTTAGCCCAGTTAGCTATTAATGGCTGGTGAGAGCAGTGTCAGCTAAAGGCATTCCTCAGTCGGGCGAGGCTTTTTGGTATTGCGGTTTTGTAGTCTTCGTTGCCTTCGAATTCGAGTGAGACGTAGCCTTTGTAGTTGTGTTTTCGCATAATTCGTGCGATGCGTGGATAATCCAAATCGAGGGTGTACCAGAGGCCGCCACCATAGTAAGTTTTGGCCTGCATGAAGACGGCTTGCGGGGCGCACTTGTCGAGTTTGTCGTAAGGGTCCTCGAGGAAATTGCCGGTATCGAGCAAGACCTGGAGCCAGGGTGAGTTGATTGCATCGACGATTCTGAGCAGTCCTTCTGCGGTGCGGGCCAGACCCCAGTGGTTTTCGAGTCCGAGAATTACGCCGCACTCTTTGGCCTTGGGGAGGCATTTTTCGATACTGTCGATGACCCACTTGAAGCCATCGTCTTCGGTGTAGCCGGGCAGGATGGGCTCAATGCCGCGGTTGGCCATAAGATCGTCGAAGCTCTTAGTCGTGCGCCATCTGCCGGTGTTGATGCGGACAATCGGGACGCCCAGCTTGTAAGCGATTTCAATCTGTTTGAGTGTCAGGTCGATATTTTGTTGGCGTTTGTCTTTGTCGGGATAGACGTAGCCCTGGTGGGTTGACATACAGCAAAGGTCCAGGCCGTTTATAAGAGCGTGGCGTTTGAGCTTCTGCAGATAGCTGTTGTCCTCGCTCTCCATCTGGATGAGCAGGAGGTCCACACCATCGAATCCCATCCGGGCGGCTTCGTCGATGCATGTTTCGATAGGGAGTTTTAAGTTATCTTTGAATCGCCAGAACGAATACGTCGAGACGGCTATCGGATTGGGTCGGCGCGATTTTGTGCGCTCTCCGGCGGACGTTTGGGTGACAGATGAACAAGAAGTAAGACCGAGGGCGGCCGTAGCTGCAATTGAACGGGTAAGGAAGGTCCTGCGTTTAATCGATTTCATAGTTTGTTTCTCCAAATATTAATTGTTTCGTTATAATGCCTGAGTCCGCCAATATTAACATCCTATTGCAATTCGAATTTGTCAGACAGCAGGGCGGTTATTAGCTGCATTGGCGGCGCTAATATCGGCGGCTATCTGTGTAAACTTCGGCAGTGCATAATCGAAGAAGAGCTTGTAGCCTTCGCAGAAATAGCTTTCTTTGCCGAAGTTGTCTTTGTCAAACGGCGCCCTGTCTTTCATGCAGCCGCCGCGACAGACCGCCAGGTGCCTGCAGACGAGGCATTTATTACAAATATTCTTTTTGGCCCTGGCAAAGGTTCGCTTAATGCTGCTTGCGGCCAGTTTTTCTATCGGTGTATCAAAAATATTTCCCAATTGCCACCTCGGCTCTACAAAAAAATCACAGCAGAAAGCATTGCCGTCATGTTCGATAACGATGTATTGACTGCACTGTTTGTCGAATGTGCAAATAGAGTGCCTGCCGGTGACATAATATGACAGGAACGAATCGAAATCGCGAATGCTCAGTTTTTGCGGGCCGTGTTTGTACCAGCGGTCGAATAATCCGCATAAGAACCTGCCGTACTGCAGCGGGGTGATTGAGAAATCCGTAATCTTATTTGTGCTGGCTTCAAGCTCTACGCAGGGGATAAACTGTATGTACTTTGTTCCAAGAGCGACGAGGAAATCAAACACCTCATCCGGATGCTCTACATTTTTTGCGTTTAATAAAGTAAGCGTGTTGAATTCAACCTTATGTTCCTTACAATTTTCGATTGCCCGCATGACTTTGTCGAATGTGCCTGAGCCGGAATGGTCGAGTCGGTAGTAGTCGTGAAATTCTTTTGGGCCGTCTATGCTGACACCGACAAGGACCTTGTTTTCATGCAGGAAGCGACACCATTCGTCGTTGAGCAGGATGGCATTGGTTTGTAGTGAATTGCCAACTTCCTGGCCGGGGCTGCCGTACTTTTTTTGCAGCTCAACCGTTTTTTTGTAGAAGTCGAGACCCATCAGTGTCGGTTCGCCACCTTGCCAGGCGAAACCGGCCATGGGGAAATTCAACTGCATATAATCTTTTACAAGTCTTTCGAGGACTTCATCGCTCATGCGTTGTCTGCCCTGGCCGACCTCGGGTGCCCGGTGCTTGTAAAAACAATATTGACAATCAATGTTGCAGTCTGAACCGGATGGTTTGATTAAAAGGGTAAACGGCTGCATTATTTTTGAGTTCCTGAATCATCTTGCTCATATTTTTCACTATTTCTTTATTTTCCGGTCTTTCGGAAATGTTTACATTCTCAACAAGGTCGATGGAATGGTCGTAAAGCATTCGTGCGTAAACATTGTTTTTTTTGTCACGCCATTGGGTATAGCGGTAGCGGTCGGTCTTTACCGAATCGCCCTTGAAATATCTGCTAAATACGGCCTTTTTCCAGGGGAGGTTCGGATTTTTTAAGAGCGGCACGAAACTTTTGCCCTGTAAATGATTGGGCAGGGGCAGATTGCATAATTCGCAGAGGGACGGATAGATATCTAAATATTCGGTCAGGGCGTTTGTTCGAGTGCCGGCTTTGATATGCGGTGCTCTTACGATTAAGGGTGAATGCAAAGAGGTCTCGAAATTGCAGTGCTTACACCACAGGCCGTGCTCGCCGAGGTTCCAGCCGTGGTCGCCCCAGAGGACTACTATGGTGTTGTCCCGCAGGCCAAGGCGGTCGAGTTCGGTGAGTACTCTGCCTATCTGGGCGTCGGTGTAACTGACGCAGGCGTAATAGCCGTGGATGAGTGTGCGGGACATATCTTCCGAGAGCGGCCCTTTTGGAGGGATGTTGTGGTATGCCCGCAATTCGCCCCAGTTGTGCAAGGCCGCATCGGGGGCGCCTTTGGGACGGAAAGGATTATGGGCGAGGTCGATTATTTCTCTGCTGTATAAATCCCAGTATTTCTTCGGGGCATTGAAGGGCAGATGTGGTTTTAAGAATCCAAGTGCAAGGAAGAACGGCTTATCCGTATTCTTCAAACGGCGGAGGTCTGAAATGCCTTTGTCCGCTATCATTCCATCGAAGTAGGTGTTATCGGAGACGTCGGCATTCTCGAAGGCAGGTCCTTTGTGGTTCGGGTTTTTCTTTGTGAGTGTTATGTTCTCTTCGAGCAGATAATTTCTCCAGCTGCCTTTCGGGCGGTATGGATCTTCAGTCCAGCCATCAAGGCAATCGGTGCGATTGTGGAATATTTTGCCGTTGGAGATTGTGTGGTATCCGTTGTTTTTGAAGTGTTTTGCGACGCTGAGTGCGCCGGGCAGGTCTTTCTGTGCCCATGTGTCATAGCCGAGGAACCTGTTTGCAGTGGGGCGAACTCCCGTCATAAGGCTGGCACGCGAGGCACCACAGACGGGGACCTGGCAATATGAGCGAAGAAAGATGACGCCTTCGGCACCCAGTTTGTCTATGTTGGGAGAGATCATTTGCTTATGGCCGTAGCAGCCAAGCTGTGGACGCAGGTCATCGACGGCCAGGAAAAGAACGTTAGGTTTCTTTTGGCCGGCGGCGATGCTTTCTCTGGAAAACAAAGGTCCCTGCATCGCCAGCGCCGCAGCCCCCAGGCCCATGGCTTTTAGAAATCCCCGGCGTTTGTAATTAGGCATATTCATATTTTTTCTCCTCGTTAGAAGCGAAACAGTAAATAAATGTATCACAAATTAGTTTGCGCTGCCATTATTTTTCAATCATTGTATGAATAGTTATTTTTGGATTCGGAGCCTGATTTTGTCAGCGGAACGGGTGTGCCTGGCGGCGGAGCCATTTTCTATGGCGGCTGCTAACTGCATAAATCTCGGGATTGAGTGGTCGAAGAATTGTTTGTAACTCTCGCAGAAGTAATTTTGGCCGCTACTGTCAGTGTTTTTCCGTTCTCTATCCTTCATACATCCGCCGCGGCATATATCGAGATGGCTGCAGAGAAGGCACTTATTACAAAGATTTTGCTTATCGCGGGCGAAGGTGCGTTTAATACTGCTTGCGGCGAGTTTATCTAACGGCGTTTCCATGATGTTGCCCAGTAGCCACTTTGGCTCGACAAAAAATTCGCAGCAAAAGGCGTCGCCGGTGTGTTCGATAACGACGAAGCCGGCACATTGCTTGCTGTATGCGCAAATGGTATGTTTGCCTAATACGAAATAGGTTACCAGTGAGTCGAACTCGCGGATGTTCAGCTTTTCGGGGCCGTACTCGTACCAGAGGTCAAAGAGCCTGCACAGGAAATCGCCGTACTGGTTCGGGGTAATTGAAAAATCCGCAATTTTGTTCGTCGCAGGGTCCGTCTCAACACAGGGAATGAACTGCAGGTAAGTCAGCTCGTTTTCTATAAGGAAATTGAACAGAGTTTGAGGATGCTCTACGTTTTTATTATTCAGCAAGACAAGGGCACTGAACTCGACCTGATGTTTTTTGCAGTTTTCGATGCCTTTGATTACCCTGTCAAAAGTGCCCGAGGCGGAATGGTCAAGGCGGTATTGGTCGTGAAATTCTTTAGGCCCATCGATGCTGATGCCGAGAAGGAAGTTATTCTCGTGCAAAAACCTGCACCAGTTGTCGTCGAGTAAAACGCCGTTGGTTTGGAGGGTATTGCTTACCTCCTGGCCGGGGCTGCCATACTTTTTTTGTAAATCCACAGCCCTTTGAAAAAAATCCACTCCCATCAACGTCGGCTCGCCACCTTGCCAGGCAAAGCCGACGATGGGGAAGCCTAATGTCATATAATCTTTTACGAGTTTGGTGAGCACTTCGGCGCTCATCCGCTGTTTGCCCTGGCCAAACTCCGGGGCTCTGTCCTTGTAGAAACAGTATCTGCAATCAATATTGCAGTTCGAACCGGACGGCTTGATTAAAAGTGTGAAGGGCTGCATTATATTTAGTCTGTTCGAACAAGTATAACCTGTTCGCCAGATGACATTGCTATATGAAATTCATCTTCCTTTAGTTGTGCCATAATCGTTGGGATGCCCTGGATTTTAAACCGAGAGTCCGGAAAGGGATTCTCCAGGCGGCATGTTCCATCTTTTTCGGCTAATATTGTCACGTGACGTGTTAGTCCATCGCGTTGTTCGGCGGAGACAAGAAAAGCTCCTTCGGCCCTGAGCGTGGTGAAAGAAACATCTTTCCAGGCGGCAGGGATGGCGGGGAAAACTATTATAGTTCCGCTATAACTTTGCAAAAGCATCTCCTGCAGGCCGGCGGCGGAGGCAAAATTTCCTTCCAGCGTAAAGGGGCGGTAACGGGCGTTTGAATATCCTTTGCCGGACTGGTCGCCGTTACAGTGAAAACTGCTGCGCAGGCAAAAGGCCGTTGAGAATATCTCCAGCGCTTTTTCAGCCTGCCGGCCGTCACGTGCCCGGGCGGCCATGTTCGCCAGCCAGCTAAAACTGTATCCGCACCACTGTTTAGTTCCTTTTTGTTCGAGATCATCCATAGAGGCCTTTATAATGGCCTGGTCCTTCGGGCCGTTTTCCCAGCGAATCATTCCCAGCGGATGGATGGCCATCAGGTGTGAAAAGTGACGATGCGAGTCTTTCAACGGATAATCTTTTGCGACGAGCATCTTCTTAGTTTGGGGGTCAATCGCCAAATCCGGCATCTCGGTAAGCACTTTACGCCAACGGTTCGCTTCTTTCGTTTTGCCCAACTCCTCCGCAAGTTCGGCCGTTGTTTCAAACGCCCATCTTATCAGGGCAATATCGTAATTTGTAATCGTCGGGAACCATGCCTCAAGGCGGTTATCGTTAATCTCAGGCGAAGAGCTTAAAGGAAGAGTTCGCTTTCCATCGGGGCCCATCTCAGTAACGGCCTCAAGAAAGATAGATGTATCTTTGAGCCATGGATAAGCTCGTTCTTTCAGGAATTGCCTGTCCATACTGTATCGCCAGTGCAGGTAAAAATGGTGAGCCAGCCATGCGGCGGTAGTTGCTGAGTGCGTGTACTGGTGCCAGCCGCCAATCTGTTTCTGCTCCAGGTCGGCTGTCATTGGGACATTCAAGCCAGGCAAATTAAAGAACCTTTTTGTCCAGGCCTTTGCTGTTTTTCGTGTATCCCACAGCCAGTTGACATATCCGAGTTCCCCTTGGAGCTGATTGCCGCTATACGCGGGCCAGTAGCTCAACTCGGTGTTCAGGTCGTGATGATAGTCTCCTTTCCATGGCGGAATTTTTCCGTTGTCGGCAGTCCATGGGCCCTGAAGGGTGATTGGGGGTGTGTCAGGACGAGTCGCTGAGCCGAACTTGTACATCTCAAGATACCACTGCCTTTCGATGACGGCATTGGGTACGCTGAGAGAAGATTTATTCCAGAATGAGTCCCACCACTTACGATGCGCATTAAGTGATTTGGTAAATCCGGCCCTGAGAGCTTTTTGGCAGTTTTCTCGAGCCAGTCGCAGAGGATTCTTTGATTCTTTCGAAGTTATAATCGACCATGTCCCCAGCCAATTGTTCCCTGATTTCCGCCAGGCGACGACTACAGCGAACTTGAATCCGCCCCAGCCTTCCTGCAGGTATCCTGTCCAGTTGTCACCCTTGGATTCGAGTGGTGCGTTATATCTGAGGCTGGCCAGGTCGCCTGCGCTTATTTTGCCGGGCCCGGCCTCGTCTGTAATTTTACCGGCAAAAGGCGGGGCCATCAGCTTGAGTGCGATTGGTTCAGATGAGTCAATTCGAATCATCCCGACTGGCTTTGTCGCGTGGGTAAAAACTCGCACTTTATTTTGGCCACCGAACTGGACCGTCGCGACTGCTTCGGCAAGATTCAACGATGCCTTTTCAAAGACGGGACTATTTCCGATGGTAACTTCGATACGTCCGGCGGGTATTTTCGTTGGGCCGGCATTTCCGTAAGGCTTATCATAAAGACGGTGGAGGTCGGTGATCCGGCCTTCGGTGACCCATTGGCGCATAGTCTTGTATGAATATTCTTTTGTGTGAAATTCCGGTACCGGACGAAGGTCCCACAAGTCTGTTCTATCGATGGATATCTTCAAAGGCGCACCGTCACCCCATACGAGGGCACCGAGCAGGCCATTACCCAGTGGTATTGCCTCATCCCATGTTTGCGAAGGGGTCTCGAAATGCAGGCCATGCCTGGGCATTGGTTTGCCGGGCGCATTTAAGGAAACAACAGAAATAATTATTGCGACGGAAAGAACCCGAAGCACCTTTGGCGAATTATACCATTTCATAAATATATCCTCGAAAACAAACTATTGCTATGTGTGATTTGAGTTGCTGTCATTTCGCAGCTATTATACCATTTGTTGTGCAGGAATGACAATAGGTCTGTAACTGAACGCTGTTATTTTTCAATCTCCCTGTGCCTTTTCAACCACATTTGCACCCACTGCTCGGCCTGTTCGGAACTGTGCAATTTCCCTTCCAGTTGGGCGATGTAGAGTTCCTGCGACAACTGTCCCAAAGCAGGTCCCGGTACAGCTCCCATGCGAATCAGGTCGTGGCCGTTCAGGAGCGGTTTGGGTTGTAATTCAGCATCACCCAATTCCTTTATTCTATTGCTAAGGTTTTCCAATGCAACAGTATTATCCGGGCCGCCTTCGGCCATTTGAATAGCCCTCTGGAATTCGTACAGGTCGCCAAAGTACGGTTCTGCCAGAATCTTTTTCAAGTCAGCCAGAGACATCTGGTCGTCGAGCAGTTTGCCTCTGTTGGCTAATAAGAATTTTATATGTTTGGTCTGACTTCTACTTAGTTTCAGAACCCGGCTCATCTCAATTGCAAAGTCAGTCTCGCAACCGACAAACAGGCAGGCCAAAGCCAACGGGAAATCAACTTTTTCCCGCAATTGGCCTAATACCTCAATAGCGGTTTTTCCATTTTTGGTAAACGTGCCGGGAAAGATCGCCTCCGCCAATACGCTGTCAAATAGCATAGATGCGCCAGCGGAGCGGTTAGGATTAATGAGTATTCCTTCTAATTCAATTGATATTCGTTCGCCGCTTATATGTGCTATATTTGCCGAATTGGTGCAAATCGCCGACCACGTTAACGGTTCAATCGCAAAATCCAACTGGGTCGAGAATCGCACGGCGCGAAGCATTCTCAGATAATCTTCGCTAAATCGCTCGGCGGGCCTGCCGATAGTCCTCACAATTTTTGCTCTGAGGTCGGCCTGGCCGTCAACGTGATCTATCACCTCTTTTTTAAGAGGGTCGTAAAACATTCCGTTGATTGTAAAGTCTCTTCGGCTTGCATCTTCGGCGGCAGTTGTAAACTTAACCGAGCCGGGGTGTCTGCCGTCAACATAGTCGGTTTCGGTTCTGAACGTGGCGACTTCCACCTGCTGGTTTTCGAATAAAACAATTATTACTCCGAATTTAGCCCCGACGTTCAATGTGCGTTTGAACAATTCTGTTACGTCTTTGGGCGGTGCATTGGTGGCAATATCATAATCTTTGGCGCGTTTGTCCAACAGCATGTCACGTACACATCCTCCGGCCAACAACGCCTCAAAGCCGTTACTGCGCAGTTTCCTGAGTATTTTTATAGCTGCCTGTTTGTTTGTCATTCGTTGGTCTTCTGTAATATGGCTACTGCCATTGTTCCCCAGCGGCGCCTGTCTATTATTCGAAATTCGCCATATTGTTCCAATAAAAATACCTTCCGGTCTGTCCTGACGATAATAACTGCGTCTGCAGCCGCCCGGGGGCCCAGCGAATCCAGCAAGCCACTCAAAGGTGAACCGGCCTGGACATCCATTGACGCGGCATAGGGCGGGTCAACAAAAACAAGGTCATACATTTGCCGGTCCGGATTAAGCGATACACTAAATTTGAATGCGTTGGCCCTTATAATTTCAGACTCATTAACAAAGTCGGCTTTTTCTATGTTTCTCTTTAGAACCGAAATAATCTTCGGGTCCTGTTCAACAAAAGTCACGAAGCGGGCCTTTCTGCTGATGGCTTCGAGACCGAGGGAACCGACTCCTGAGAACAGATCAGCCACTATTGCACCGTTCGGCAGGTCATATTTGTAAAGAACACTGAAAAGCGATTCTTTTACCCTGTCGGTGATAGGGCGTGAGACCTGGCTTTGGGGGCCAAGGAGTTTCATCCCTCGTTTTGAGCCTGCTATTATTCTCATTTTGGGACTTTTGCTACTGCTATTTTGCGGCCCAGTAGTCAACCACAAGGACTTTATCGAGGTGCGGGCCTAAAATTTTGCCGAATTCCTTATGGTCCGGATGCGGTATGTATTCGGCCCTGTCGGCTTCGCTTCGAAACGTTACGAGAAAACAATGAGTAAAGCCCGCATGGCGGTTCTCTACGCTAACGTCGGTACCCCATTCGAAATCGCATATCGCATCGATTTTGCCAGGCAGGGCACGGAAGGCATCCTCAATTTCTCTTGTCTGTTGGCTGGAAGTGCCGTCCTTGAACTTGAACATAACGACGTGACGCAGAACCTGATGTTCTTTGCTTTCGGAGGCATATTCAGTAGTGTGGATACTGATGCAACCGGACAAAACAATCGTTCCCAGGGCCAGATATAGAACATTTCTGAGCATACTAAATTACCTCCAATATTTTACAGCTGATTCATTTTTACCAACTTTCCGGACAAGGGATTTTATCAGCAAGGGCGTCCGGCGTCCATACAAAATTATCAGGAGCAATCCTGCTTTGAACTATAGTTTTGCGGGCATTCGATGACCATTGAAAACGAGACAAAGTGGGATATCAGAACAGAAGCTCGGTGATTTGGGCGGCGCACTGGCGGAATTTTTCAGCTGGGAGCGTAACGGTTTGCCATTTCGGACTGCGGCGTTTCATAAATGAGCGGTAGTCGTCTAATTTGACGGTAAAAAAAACGTACCTGTCCGCATTAAAATCGAAGACATCGGCGCCGTTAAAATCAACATCTATGTTCTCTATCAAATAGACAAAAATGAAGACTGCCTGATAGGCCGAGCCTAAAACCTCCTGCCACTTTACCAAACCATCAATATCTTCGGCTGTTACCCAGCATTCGAAGCCCGTCATTTTCTCCAGGCTGGTGCCGGTGAACTTTCTGCCCTTTACCTCGGCAATTATTATTTGCCTGTCGGTCGGATATACCAAGAAATCGAAGCTCTTAACTTTGCCATCTGTAAAGGCGGGCTGTTTATGCTCGTCTATCGAAGTGTATTTGATTTGATGGTCGATTAGCCAGTTTTCGAAGGCCCGCTCGTAGTGATTTGGAGAAATATCCTTCATCTGGATTTAGGGAACCTCTAAAAATTCATTTTTACTGCGAACGGCTGCAATCTCCTCCGGCGGCGTTGTCAGGCCAAAATTCGTCCTCGGCATAGCTTTGGCTATGCCTGCGGCGATTTTGACCTTCCGCCTTGCCGAAGAAAATTTCGCACGTTCTCGTGACAAAAGCAATTTTTAGAGGCTCCCTTTATGATTTAAGGTCTTTGAGAAACTCATCGTAGTCAACAAGCTCCTGTTGGCCGCTTGTCATATTTTTAACGGTAAGCTTGTTATCTTTGAATTCATCACCAATGATTATACATTTGGCGGCGTTTTGCTCCGAGGCCTGTTTGAGCTGCTTGCCTAACTTGGTTATCTTATAACTGAAATTTGCAGAAAAGCCAGCCGAGCGCAATTTCATTGTTATTTTGACGACTACGTCTTTGTAATCTTCATCTACACATGCAACAAAATAGTCAAGGTTGCGTGGCGGCAATTGCTCTTGCAAAAGCGCTTTCTCTTTAAGCAGGATTTCAAGTACGCAATCTCCCATACCCATACCAGTAGCCGATATTTTTGGTCCACCAAAATCATGCAGCAGGTTGTCGTATCTTCCTCCACCACAAATTGCCCGAAGCTCGCCGGCAACATCATGAACTTCAAATACGATGCCGGTATAATACGCCAGACCTCTGACAATGCCTGGGTCATAGAGGCAGAAATCACCCGCTCCCATCAAATCCAAATTATCAAGGACACACTTTATGTTGAGGAAAGCGCCGGATCCTTCTTCCACGAAATCTTTAAGCTGTGGTATCGAATCGACGCTCATAAAATCCAGTATATTTTTGACTGTGTTTTTGTCCGGAATTTGTTTTCCGAGGATTTCTTCAAAAGTATCCGGGGGCAATTTGCATTTCTTGTCAAGGATAACATATATAGACTCAAGCTTGTCTTTGGGAATACCCAGGCTTATAAGGTAATCAGCCAGCAGTTCTCTGCTTGATATTTTGACTTTGATGTCTTTACTTGTAAGTCCAATTTCACGCAGGTAATCCACTGTAGTAAAGATGACCTCGGCGTCGGCAAGGGGACTGTCTTCGCCGATTATATCGATATTCCACTGGAAGAATTCTCGGAGCCGGCCTTTTTGGGGGCGTTCGGCGCGGAACAACCTTGGTACCGAGAACCATTTTATCGGCTTGGGGAGTGAATTGATTCGCTGGTTTACCATGCGTGCCAGTGTCGGTGTGATTTCAGGCCTCATGGCCAGGTCTCTGCCGCCCCTGTCGCGTAGAGAGAAGAGCTGTTCGACTATCTCGTCTCCGCTTTTAATCTGAAACATCTTTAAATATTCAAATATCGGCCCATCGTATTCTTCAAAGCCGTTGCGGACGGACACCTTCTTCCAGCCGTCGATTATCCAGTTTCTGACGGCCATCTCGGGCGGATAAAAATCCCTTGTCCCTTTTACCGGCAGTATCTTCATCTCTTTCTCTTTCTCTTTTTCTGCTTTTTCTTTGCCTTTTGTTTTTCGGTTACGTTATTGTCGAATTTTATCTTTATGTACTCCTCCATCTGCTTATCGTCTGTAAAGTGCAGCTCGTAATCGTATTCCCCCTCGACAAAATCGCAGTCCCCGTGACGGTATCCTCTGCAGATTTTCGGCCTTTTATCGTAAATCTTACAGTGATGGTCTCCTTCCGAGAGGTGTCTGCACTGGTTGTTTATGTTAATATACCAGTCGCCATCCTCTACGAAGACCGTCATATTCTCATGGCACAGATACCATCTTATATCATCGAAATCTTCCTTGTCTTCGGGCGTTTCAATGGGCAGCGCAAAATACTGACAACACAATCCGGTACACTTTTCACATTGACTTTTCTTAGCCATATACAACAAACTCCAAATAACCTCAATACCATACCTAAATCACTAAAGCCCATGACTATACGGTATTAGCCGTCAGTCGTCAAGAACAGCAATATCCATGCTTACTGTTTTTGCATTATGCCTCAATCGCCATCGCCGAAGGTCGGTTGTTCATCCGTACCGCCAACAAATTGTTCTGTATCATTAATTAGGGCATCTTGAAGAGGCAAATACAAAGGAGTTTTATTGAACATTTGTTGGTCGAATCGAACATATTCCTCACCTTACAGTTGGAATGAAGGCACGTTCCTTTTAATCTTAGAGTAATAGTAAGGTTTTCCTTGTAGATCGAGCCGGCGGTTATTAGAATACCTCACAAATTTAATCAACTGGGGATTGAATCATGACGAATTCTGAGAGCAAAAAAAGCCATTTACAGAGGTCGAAAACATCACTCCAGCGCAGGAAGAAATCCGATCGCATCGGCAGCGATGCTGCTGAACAAAGAATGCCAAATAACAAGGACAACAAACAGGAAGAAACGTACAAAATTTTAATCGAGAACATTCCGTGTGCGGTCTATTCTGCCTTTCCCGGTGAGAAAGGCCCGACGACCTTTATGTCCCAAAAGTGGAAAGATTTGACAGGATATTCTGCTGAGGAGCTTTATCAAGATCCCGAAGCCTGGCCTAAATGCATTTATCCTGATGACAGAAAGAAGGCCGTCAATGCCTATCTTGAAGCCTGTAGAAATGAGGCACCATACAACTTAGAATACAGGATAGTCCATAGAGAAACAGGGCAGGTCCGTTATGTAAGAGATCAGGGTCTTTTGAGTAAAGATGCGAAAGGTACTCTCATCAGAGTTGATGGGAACATAACGGACATCACCGAACTGAAAACATCAGAAAATGAATTAATAAAATACCGGGACCATCTTGAGGAATTAGTAAAGGAACGTACAACCGAATTAGAAAAAGCCAATGAGGTTCTTAAACTGCAAGCTCAAGAGCGCAAGAAGGCGGAACGAGATCTGCTGCTTGTCAGACAGTCAATCGAAGATTCAGGGGAAGGAATATGCTGGATTGATAAGGACGCAAGAATTGTAAATGCTAATTTAGCCGCTTGCAGACAGCTTGGATATTCAAAAGAAGAAATGCTTTCCAGGACAGTACATGATGTAGCCCCGAATGTTCCAAAAGAACGATGGCAGTCACTTTGGGTAGAACTCAGGCAGAAAGGCTCAATGTCTTATGAAACTCTCAATATACATAAGAGCGGCAATATATTCCCGGTTGAGTTAAGGCTCAACTTTGTAAAATTTGAAGATAAAGAATATATCTTTGTTTTTGTGAATGACATCTCCGAGCGCAAACAGATAGAAGACAAGCTAAGGTTTCTGAGCCATATTACCGAGCAGGTGGACAATTCCGTAATCACCACAGACTTGAATTACAAAATCACCTGGGTCAATAAAGCTTTTCAAAGATTATATGGGTATGCACCGGAAGAAGTCCTGGGCCGCTCTCCGGATTTTCCGAACGCAGAAGCCAACTCCAAAGAAATCCAGAATGACATCTATGAAACCGTTTCCTCCGGAAAGGTTTGGAGAGGTGAGGTCCTCAATCGAAAAAAGGATGGTAGTACCTTCCCTTGTGAATTGATGATTTTTCCGTTATTAGATGAGCAGGGAAATATTATAGCATACGCCGGCCATCAACGTGATATCACCGAGCGCAAGAAGGCAGAGGAGTCGCTGCAGAAGAGTGAACATAGGTATCGAACTCTTGTCGAAGCCAATCCTTATGGAATTCAGGAAATCAATACATCCGGCATCATTATCTATACCAATCCGTCCTATCAGACGATGCTCGGCTATACTGAGAAGGAACTGCTGGGTAAGTCTATACTGGATTTGCTCGAACCCGAATCGGGGAGAGACGAACTACGGGACTATTTATCCATATTAGTGAAGGAACAACCGGAGCCGACCACCTACTATCAGAAAAACCGGACTAAGGACAACAGAGTTATCGATATGGCAATTGACTGGAACTACAGCCGGGATAATGAAGGGCGTGTAGTCGGATTTACATCCGTAATCACTGACATCACCGAACGCAAGCTGGCCGAGGAAGAAATTCAGCAGGAATACCTCATGCGCAAAACTCTCCTTGATCATCTTCCATGCATCGCCATGATCCTCAAAAAAGGGACCAGAGAAATTGTTGCCTCAAATGAAGCTGCAAAAAAAATTGGCGCAGTTCCAGGAAAAACATGCTACGAGACATGTGCTCAAAGGAATGACCCCTGTCCGTTTTGTAATGCTCCGGAAGTTTGGGCCACTGATGAACCGAAGCGAATAGAAACCGAATACGAAGGTACATATTATGAGGGTATATGGGTCCCTTTGACTGAAGAGTTATATGTTCATTACATTTTTGATATCTCTAACCGCAAGAGGGCAGAGCAAAAAGTTCTTGACGACCAGGATCAGCTTAAATCTTTGGCTTCAGAGTTGTCGATTACTGAAGAACGTGAGAGGCGCCGCATAGCTACAGAGCTGCATGACCAAATCGGCCAGTCTCTTGTGTTTTCCAAGATCAAGCTTGACGAACTTCACCACTCTGCAACCTCCAGCGAACTTACAAAGGCTTTGGATGAAATATGTAACAATATTGGCCAAATCATTCAGGACACGAGATCGTTAACATTTGACCTTAGTTCTCCCATATTAAATGAGCTTGGTCTTGAGGCGGCTGTGTCCGATTGGCTTGATGTGCAAATCCAGGAGAAACACGGCATCAAAACCGAATTTGTCGATGATGGGCAGCAAAAGCCGCTGGACGATGACATTAAGGCGCTTTTGTTCCGCAATGTACGGGAATTGCTTGTCAATGTCATTAAGCATGCCCAGGCAAACAAAGTGAAAATTTCTATTCGCAGAGTTAACGAGCAGATACACATCGATGTCGAAGATGATGGCAAAGGATTTGACTCCGTAAAAGTAAGATCAGGAGCAGCTAAAGAGACCAAATTCGGGCTATTTAGTATTCGTCAGCGATTGGAGCAGTTAGGCGGACAGTTTGAGATCGACACCGAAGAGAGGCGCGGCAGTAAGATTACGATGACGGCGCCGCTTAAACTAACGAAATCGCAAAGTTAATCCGCATAACTCATATTGTCCGGTGGAAATGTCAGTTTGGCGGGACCTTCATAAACGTAGAAGGAGACCTGATATGCGCATTGGGAAAAGGCTTTACCCCACAAAACAAGAGTGTCACCAGCGGGAAAGGCGGAAGATTTGCGCCTGGATTTACTTTAATAGAGCTATTGGTTGTTATCGCTATTATTGCTTTATTGATGGCGGTTCTGATGCCGGCACTGCAGCGTGTTAAGGGACAGGCAAAGGCAGTTGCGTGCCAGTCGAACCTGAAGCAGTGGGGCCTTTACTTTTCGATGTACACAGACGATAACAACGGCTATTTTCATAGAGGCTGGAACGTCGGCGGAGATCAGGATTACAGTTGGATGACTGTGCTTCGGCCTTACTACATCCACAACCAGGAACTCTGCCGCTGCCCGACAGCTACGAAACCTTACGAGCAGGGGTGGCAGGTACCGCATGCTGCATGGACGAACTATTATGACGAGTACGGCAGCTATGGAATTAATATATGGATTACCGACCCGTTGCCGGGCAGAGAGGGCGGTGAACCGGGTGCACGCTACTGGAGGAGCCGCGATGTGAGTGGTGCAAACAATATACCGATTTTTCTGGATGACCTGTGGTGGGATACTCGGCCGGAGCACACCGATAATCCTCCATTATTTGAAGGCCAGAGGGATGACTGGACTATAAATGCGATGAAAATGCTCTGCATCAACCGGCACGACGGATTTGTGAACAGCGTGTTTGCGGATTTCTCTTCCAGAAAGGTCGGGCTTAAGGAACTCTGGACTTTGAAGTGGCATCGGGAATACGATATAACCGGGCCGTGGACGCAGGCAGGACTTGTCCAAACTTCCGACTGGCCGGAGTGGATGAGAGGATTCAAGGACTACTGATTTTCTACGCCCTCCAGGGGCGCTGTCTTTCTATATTGCCGGACAAGATGTTCCGGGCGATAAGGGCATCTTCAATGACCTGAAAATCGAACATGCCGACACAGAGGAAATCGGCGCCGTTTTGGAAGGCGTATTTGAATCCGTCTCTTGGATGAATGGCGCCGGCTGCCAATACCTTATAAGCAATCCAGGGTTTTTTCACCGTCTTCATAAACTCTACGGTTTTTTCCGGGTTCTTGTCCCAGTAGTTGTCCTCGCGGTAGTTATCAATCACATCTTTTTGCTGGTTTGGCCTTCGCGTGGACCAGTATTTAGTGCTGTGGTGGGTTTTCATGTAGAAGTCGGGGTCGATGCCTGCCTTTTCGCAGGCCATGGGTGTGTGGAGATTATGTCCGCCGACACCGGCGATGATGCCGTTGTCTTTGATAAAATCCACGACTTTTCCTATAAGGTCGGTTCTGTCGTTCCGGGCCCAGTTGTCTCCGGTATTACCAATCACAAAAGCCCCGGTCGCTCCGTTATCAATGGCCATTTTGACATCGCCCGTAAGATCGTCTGTCTTGGCCGTACATTGAGCGAACCACTGAATTTTGCCGCCTCTTTCGTTCCAGTGTTTTTTCAAAAGCCCGGCTGAACCGGTGCCTGTGATGATAGTATTTATTCCATTTTCCTCGCATATCCGGAGGGTTTCTAAAATCTTTTCATCTGTGAAATAGTGGTTCAGTAAAGAAGATACATAAATTAAGTCTCTACTGTGAGCGTATCCGCCGATTAGATTTCCGCCGCAGATTATCCTGCTTATCTTGACATTGCCGATTTTGCCCGTGGGCAGGTCTTTAGCGGAACCTGCTGTTTGACGGGCGGGCTTTTTCATTTGCGCTAATAAAGCTTTTTCTTCGAGACTCACAGCGGATGTAACGACAGCGGAGGCAAGGAGGGATTTTTTGACGAACTGTCTGCGATTCAAATCTTTTGACATTTTCTGCACCCTTACTATTGAGTGTTAAACGTGTTACGCCCTCCAGGGACGGCGTCTGTTCAATTTACCGGAGAGTGCATCTTTAGCGATAAGCACATCTTCGATAACCTGAAAATCGAACATCCCCACACAGGCAAAATCAGCCCCATTTTCGAAGACATATTTGAAACTGTCTCTCGGATGAATTGCTCCGGA
>VRUK01000212.1 GCA_019456195.1 Planctomycetota bacterium
GACATTCGGCACAATTCGGTGATCCCACATAATGAGCCCCTTTTTGGGCTTCCGGTTGAAGATTTATAAAAGTACCTACCCGTTCTTTTGTTATCTGGGGTCACTACTGTCCGGTTAAAATATAGATAGTTGCGGGACAGGGTCTCTAATCCTTTTTATTGTACTTACGTTGAGAGACAGAATATCCAGCAAATTGGTTCTTTCCATTAGGACTTCTTTGATCATTCGGCTTAGTTCAGTTATTGAGTGAGCGAATTTCGTCTGATATTTTATATAGGTTAAAAGCAGGTAGTAACACATAGCCACCCAGATTTGGGACAACACGGCGTTGGGTGTGGTTCCGAGAAACGACTTAATCTTAAGGTTTTGCTTTATCCATTTGAAGAAGAGTTCGATCTGCCAGCGTGATTTGTATATATCCGCAATCGTCATAGAGGCAAGATCGAAGTTATTAGTGAAGTACTCGTAGTACTTTCCATCCTCCTGATCTACATATCCTACAACCCTTAATTCATCGGGGTATTTCTGCTTAGTATAAGGCCCGTCTAGTCTGACAACGTCATCCCTTGCAATGCTTCTATTGTTTATCGGCTTATGCTGTCCGGTTACTTGGTAATTCAGGTTGTCTTTCACGCGCGTAACAAAGTATACCCCTCGTTTATTCAGTGAATACAGCCATTTATAATCTATGTAAGCCTTATCAACGGAAATAATGCTGTCCGGTAAGAGGGCAAACTGAAGTTTTTCGTCGCTTCTGGCAACACGAATATCGTGGTGCTTGCCATCCGTCATCGTCATGAAGGATGGTATTGAGCCACTGTGATCGTATAAATAATGCAGCTTTATCGCGCCCTTACGTTTGCGGAAACTCGCCCAGGGAAAGATAGACAAGCACAGGTCTATGACTGTTGAATCTAAGGTATACAAAGGATTCGTAAACTTGAACTTGTGGTTGGGCGTGACCGACTTGCATTTTGCGAGTAACTTGTAAAATACTCCCTCGAATATCTGGTGGGGGCGGCTGTTCATGGCATCTGACAGTGTGCTGCGTTTCACACCCCTAAAACCGATATGATACCATCTCTTGTAATGCATATTCAGCGAAGTCTCTATCTCCCTCAGGCTGTCTTTCCCGCATATCTGTGAGAACATCAGCACGATCAACTGTTGCCATCCAGTGAAATACTTGGTATAGTAGTTCCCCTTATACTGTTTTTCCAGATTCTCAAACTCATATCTCGGAAAAATCTTGAGTAGTTCCAACATTATCGTGTTAATTTGTCTCACGGTCTGGTCCTCCTCGGTGTTAGTGGTTTTGCGGGGGATAGTTTATCCCTTAAACCAAGGAGTTCCAGACCAATTCTTATTTTTTACCGGACACTACTGATCAGCGGCCACAACGTTGAGAGCGAAATCATCAAAATACCATGCATGCGGAGTCCGTTTAAGAGCATCAAAGACAAGTTCATTTGCTGTCACTAATCCAATATCAGGGTCCTGGCGCATATCCCA
>VRUK01000213.1 GCA_019456195.1 Planctomycetota bacterium
CACCCTGACAGTGAAGCGCAGCCAGCTCCAGGCCCGGTAGGGGGGCGGCAACCTCATCCTCTTGGGTGCTGGCAAACCATTGATGGTCATCTACTTATTATATGGACATCACCATTACTTTTTAATAAATTCCCTTCCATCAAAGGAGGGAATCATGCTGATGAACGAAGAGCAGGTTGCAAACCTGAAAGAACTCAAAAGTGGTAATTATCCGCATTATATGAAAGTGAAGGCGATGGTCCTGTTAGCCCTTGTGAAGGGGTATAGGAAAAAGGACATTACTGAGATGTTTGACATATCACGCCAGTCCATATACAATTGGCTGGAAAGTTTCCAGAAAGGAGGCATAGCATCACTGCGCGTGAAGAAAGGACGGGGTCGAAAGAGCCAAGTTGATCCTGTCCAGATAGAAGAGTATCTGAGACAGTCTCCCCGGAACTTCGGTATTCCTCGCACTCGCTGGACTTTGACTTATCTGGCTAAAGTGGTGCCTTGTCTTACGGGATATTCCCCCTATGGTGTGCAGAAAGTGCTAAATCGTCTCGGATATGGTTATAAACGGGGTCAGCCTCAAATGCACAGTCCAGATCCGGATTACTTAAAAAAAACGGCGTGTGGAGGAAGTCTTGAAGGAGGCTGCTGAGAATCCCTGTGAGGTCTTCACCCTTTTTGAAGATGAGGCTTCCTTTTACCGACAGCCTACCCAGGGATTGTTGTGGCATTGGATGGGACGAAAACAGCCTAAAATGCGCTACACTCACAAATCCAACACCGTGATGCGAGTAATGGGAGTATTAAATGCCGTAAATGGAAAGGTTTATTGTGAAGATACCGGTAGTACAACAGCCGAACGATTGGGAGAGTTCTTCAAGCGTGTGCTATCGTTGTATAAGGAAGCGAGAAAGATCTATATCATTTGGGACAATTGGCCGGTTCATTATCACCAGGCTGTTACGAGGGTCTTAAATGGCGATACTCGCGTTGAGATTGTACCCCTACCAACTTATTCCCCCTGGCTTAATAAGATAGAGAAAGTTTGGAAGTTAACCAAGCAAGAGGTTACCCACGCTCACCCCTGGTCAGACAACTTTATTGAATTTCGCAGACAGGTACGCAACCATTTCCTGACACTTGAGAAACGCCCGATGGAAGTATTAAGATATACAGGTGCGTCTAATTAATTGGTTGATGGCCATCAGGGGTTTACTCTCCTGTAAACATGCTATTTCCTGGATACAACTACTTCGCGCAAATCCCTTACCCTAATGCTATCTAGAAAACTCTGAAAACGTTCGTAGTATTGTGGATCAATGTCTTCCCCAAGCAGGCGGTAGCTTTTATGAGTGCGGTAAACATTACCACTCGTAGACCAGGACCGGTAGGCTGATCCAAATGAAGAGACCAGTGAATCGGACGAGTCTGGCGTATTGACCAGATAATCCAGGGGCAGCTTTACCGTCAGATTAAGTTCGGTTCGCAGGCCGAAGTTGAATCT
>VRUK01000214.1 GCA_019456195.1 Planctomycetota bacterium
GAGGCCGTTACAAGAGTGCTTAAGGAAAAAGGGATTAGCCCGGACGATATCTTCTATGACGAATTCTAATGATAATCACCGGATATATGCTTCCTTAAAGGGCCAGGCTAAATGAAGCTCGAAGAGATTTATCAGCCAATTGCAGATGACCTCAAAGCGATGGAAAGTATTTTAGAGGCCTCTGTTAAGGAATCAAAAAACCGGTCAATTCAGGCAATGAGCGGCTCCCTGCTGAAATCCGGGGGAAAAAAGCTTAGGCCTGCGCTCGTTATTCTTTCGGAAAAAGCGGCTTCCGCAGGTAAAAATAGTAATTGTAGTCACGATGAACTTATCATGCTGGCAAGTGCTGTGGAGTTAATACACATAGCTTCTTTAATTCACGATGATGTGCTTGATGGGGCGACTATGCGCCGCAGTAAACCCAGTATTAATGCCGAACTTGGAGATGATATCTCTATTATATTCGGTGACTACATCTACTCCAAGGCTTTTGACCTGATAGGCAAGTGCAGAAATCCGGATGTTTTTGATTGTATATCCCAGGCAATACACGCGATGTGCGAGGGAGAGCTGATTCAGGTCTATCAGAGGGGTAATTTAAATTTATCTAAAGATCACTATATTACCATTGTAAGAAAAAAAACAGCCTCTTTACTCGCAGCCTGCTGCCATGCAGGGGGCATTTTAGGCAATCATAACCAGACTGTTCAGACAACATTAAAGGGATTCGGGCTGAACTTCGGTATAGCCTTTCAAATTATAGATGATTGTAAGGATTTAATCAGTGAGGAGCATGCCCTTGGCAAGCATCCCGGTCAGGATATGGTTGCCGGCGATATGACTTTACCTTTGCTGGATCTGCTTGATGCTGTCGGCCAAACGGAAAGACAAGAAATAAAAAGGATGTTTGAGTCTAAAATAGATAAAAGCAGACTTGAAAAAATAAGAAGGATGTATGTTAATTCAAATGCCCTAAGCATGACCCGGCAAACAACCCTTTATTATATCAATCAGGCAAAATGTAAACTCAATGAACTTGAGAACTCGGATTACAAGAAAAGTTTGGATTATCTGATTGACTATATCATGCCCGGTAAACTGTTCAATTCTGCGAGATGAATTATGGCAAACGCAAAGATTATAATTGTAGATGATGACCCGGATTATATCAAGGTAATTAAGACCATTTTGGAGAGGGAGCAATATACCGTGGTCACAGCCGGCGACAAAACAGAAGGTATGGAAAAAATCAGGGCTGAAAAACCTGATTTAGCCATACTGGATGTTATGATGCATGCCTGGCAGGATGGCTTTGAAATGTCCAGACAATTGAAGAAAGATCCTCAGTTCAAAAATATGCCTGTCCTGATGCTGACAGCAGTTGAAAACAGGACCGGCATAGGTTTCAAATCCACAGCCGGAGACCCTACCTGGCTGCCGGTTGAAGATCGGAAGAGCGT
>VRUK01000028.1:0-14706 GCA_019456195.1 Planctomycetota bacterium
TCTATCAAAACAGGAGTTGTGGAGAAAATGGTAACTTGTAGGGCATAGAAAAGTGTTACCCTGTTCTGAACCAGGCCAAAAAAACGTATAATACTTTTAATAATGGCAGCAAATAAAGAGTGAGAATTGCACTTGCACTTTGAGTATTGATAAGTTACAATATTGCTATGATGATGAAATTGGCGAAGGAACAAACGTATAAGAGATGTATTATCGTATTTCTCTGTTTCTTGATAGTTGGCAATTTAGCACATTGGAAAGTGCTGTGCTTTGGTGCTGATGGCCATGTTGAGCTTGAATCTGCTTTTCACGAATGCTGTGATGACCCGGATTATTCCTCTGCTCCAGATCAAAACAGTCTTCACTATAAAGCAGGTCATGAAAATTGCAAACATTGCGGACCCTGCATAGATATGCCGATTTCCAATGACCTGGTACAGATTTCTACTACGTCTCAAAAGATAATTTCAAAATTTCCGCTCACAATAACCTGCATGCTTATAGATACTAATAAGCTCAATTCTTCTGTATATAATTTAGCTTCGAATAGTTTTAGCAACACTTCTTACTTTACTCCTTTGCGCACGGTAGTCCTGCTGGTTTGATCTACTGATTGAACATTTCTTTTATTCAACATTTACAAAACATTTACTGTAAATGGCTGGGTAGTGTTCTATCTTCTTGTGATACTCCACGACATGGAGTCTTTCAGGAGAGACTTAAATCCGGATTTATAAATTAGGATTACTGTAATGTGTATTAGATATTTACTGTTAGTTATGCTGTTTGTTCCTGGTGTTTCAGGCTGTATGGAGCAAAGCGACGATGATATGTTACCTCAACAATCATCGCTGGGACGGAGTTTCAGTACTTTTCAGCCTCCCGCTAAACCCATGGAAAACCCGGAGGTTCCTGAAATTGTCGAGCCAGCCGGTCCTATTACTTTACGGCAGGCTCTTGGTTTGGCATTAATGTATAATCCTGAGCTTAAGGCATTTTCCTGGGATGTTCGTGTTTCACAGGCAAGGCAATTGCAGGCAAGTCTTTGGCCGAATCCGAAACTTGGAGTTCAAGTTGAAGAGGTTGGCGGGGCGGGTCCCCGCAGCGATTTTGACGCTGCGGAAACAACGATACAGCTTAGCCAGTTGATAGAACTCGGGAATAAACGCAGTAAGCGAACCAAGCTGGCTTCTTTAGAACAAGAATTGTCAGGGTGGGATTACGAGGCAAAACGGCTGGATGTGTTTACCGAAGTTGCCAAGTCCTTTACTGAGGTGCTGGCCGCACAGCAGGGACTTGAATTAACTCAGGAACTGCTGCAGATATCTGAAGAATTATTGGATACGGTTACTAAAAGAGTTGATGCCGGTAAAGATTCGCCGTTGGAAAAAACCAAAGCTATGGTAGCGCTATCGAATATTAAGATCCAGCGTCAAAAGGCTATACACTATCTTGAGTTTGCTCGTAAACAACTGGCAGCCACCTGGACAGGAAAAAAGCCGAAGTTTACGAGTGCTGAAGGCCGGCTTGATTCTTTGTCAGACATACCTTCTATTGAGGAATTGACGGATTTGATTGAGCAGAATCCAGACATTGCGCGCTGGCTGCTGGAAATTGATAAGGAAAAGGCAGCTTTGGAACTGGAAAAAGCCAAAGCAATTTCAGATATTACGCTTAAGGGAGGCGTGCAGAGATTCAATGAAACAGATGATAATACAATAATGTTTGGCATTTTGATTCCATTGCCAATCTCAGACAAAAACCAGGCGGGTAAACTCCGGGCGAGCTACGAGCTTGCCAGGGCAAGAGAAGAACAAAGAGCGGCCTATACCAGAGTGCAAATGAAATTAGCCAAAGCTTATCAGGCACTTTCAAGTGCATATACAGAGGCCACTGAACTGAAAAAGAACGTATTGCAGGGGGCCGAAGGTGTTTTTGAAGCCTCCAGAACAGGTTATGAACAGGGTAAGCTGGATTATTTGAATGTACTGGATGCGCAGCGAACTTTATTTGAAGCAAAAGCGCGATATATAGATGCTCTTGCTTCTTACCATGCTGCTAAAGCTGATGTCGAACGTTTAACAGGGCGTCCGATAGACAGCGAAACTGTATCAAAAAGTGAGGAAATGAAATGAAATACACAAAATTAATAATAACGACAGTTGTTATTTTGGCGATTGCCTTTGCAGGTTGGAAAATTGTCTCAACATACGATTCAAACGATGTCAATACTGAATCATCAGGGCATGGACATGACCATTCAAATGAGGGAAAGTCATCCCAGATTACAGTGTGGGGTGACCGCTTCGAGATATTTCTGGAGCACCCATTTGTTTTAGCCAATACACCAACAGAATTCGTAACTCATGTTACGGACAGGATGACACTTGAGCCGCGGCGAAATGGTAATGTTGATTTTGTATTAACAGATGAGTCCGGTTTATCAACAAAGCATGTCGAAAAGAGACCGGCGAGAGATGGTATTTATATTCCCAAATTGACGTTTCCGAAATCCGGGAGTTGGAAAGTATCATTAATTATTCCATTAGGCGAAAAAGAACACATCGTCGAACTGCCCGCGTTGAGGGTTTATGGAACACAGGCTGAAATTGACCATGCACCATTACCTGAAGAAATCGCAGGTATCAGCTATCTGAAGGAACAGCAGTGGAAAATACCTTTCCGGACAGAAGCCGTAAAGCAGCAAAAGATACTTTCACAGTCAGTCATAGCAGTGCCGGAATTGGCCGTGGTTGATGATGGAGGAAGCCCTGTGGCCTTTGTCCAGTTGTCCGGTGAAACATTTGAGAGGCGCAGCCTTGAACTTGGGAAGAAAGAGAATGGCTTTGTACAGGTTTTGTCCGGTCTGAGCGAAGGTGAGTATGTTACGACAATAAGCGCCTATGCAGTTATGGATGCAGAACACGAAATGCTGCATGGCGATTCAATTGTGCAGTTATCTGAAGCGGACATAAAGAAATTTGGGATCGAAGTTGATCTGGCTGGTTCCGGGGAATTCGAAGTCCACTTAAGTGTCCCTGGCGAGATAACATTCAATACCAATAAACTGGCTCATATCGTTCCAGCGGTACCGGGTATAGTTCGCCAAGTTGTCAAGAACAGGGGCGATACTGTTGTTGCGGGCGAAGTTCTTGCATGGCTCGAAAGTACAAAGCTGGGCGGGGCGAAGGTAGATTATCTGGCCAAGCAGTCAGAGATATCCTGCTGTTCCATAGAGCTTACCCGTGCCCAGGAAGTCTCTGACAATACTATAAATCTGCTGGAGACATTAAAGAGTTCTCCGTCATTGGAAACTCTTCGGAACATGAACGGCAGTGCTATGGGGATGAATCGCAGCCTGCTTGTTTCGTCATACGCAGAATACATCTTTGCCAAGGAAACATACCTGAGGGAAAAAGATCTTTACGAAAAGAAGATTTCCAGCAAGGAAGATTATTTGAAGGCTGATAGTGCATTTAAGAAGGCCGATGCCCAATATGTAGCTATGCGGGACAGTGTTAATTTTGAAGTTTACCTCAATCTTATGGAAGCCAAGCGTGCTCAAAACACACGTTTGATTGAACTAAAAGCCGCTGAACAGCGTCTTTATGTCCTTGGGCTTACCACTGAAGATGTTAATGATCTTGCCGCTCTGTCAAAAAATCAGGGCACACCGATAGAGGAAGAGGAAGAATGTAACGACCCGAATTGTACTGAATGTGCAGCAAAAGCATTGGCCAAAGGTCAGGATGCAGATATTTCTGATGTTCGTATAACAAATGAAAAACTGGCATGGTATCCGATCCGCAGTCCTTTCGAGGGGACAATTATTACAAAGCATATCACTTTAGGAGAAGTGGTCAAAGATGATTCGGAAGTTTTTGTGGTTGCGGACCTGAATACCGTATGGGTCAACCTGCAAGTCCATCAGAAAGATATAGGCCTAATAAGGAAAGGTCAGAAGGTGATGATTTCTTCCAAATCAAGTGTGCCTGAAACTAAAGGTGTGATTGATTACGTTGAACCGGTGGTCGATGGCAAAACTCGAACTTCACTTGCGAGGGTAGTGCTGGACAATACTTCAGGACAGCTTCGGCCGGGAACATTTATAACTGCCGAGGTTCTGGTAGAAAAACGCAAAGCCGAACTGGTGGTTGCCAAAGACATCCTTCAGGACATGGATGATAAAACCTGTGTATTTATTCAGAATGATCATGGTTTCGAAGCTCACCCGGTTGCTATTGGCTGGTCTAATGATAAGTATGTCGAAATTGTCTCAGGCCTGCAAGCCGGCGAAAAAATAGTGACCAAAAACAGTTTTCGCCTTAAAGCAGAACTCGAAAAGACCGCAGGTGGCGGCCACGCCGGCCATGGCCACGTTCATTAACACTATCGGAGTTTTAAAAGTATGATTACAGAAGCAATTCAGTTTTCGCTGAAACATAAGTTGTTAATAGTTTTGTGCTTTGTCGGTGTTAGTGCAGCGGGAGTATTCTCCCTTTCAAGACTGCATATTGATGCTTTTCCTGACATCAGCCCGAATCTGGTGCAGGTTTTTGCTGAACTCGAAGGAATGGCCGCTGAAGAAGTGGAGCAGTTCGTTACACGTCCGGTAGAAGTGGCGATGAGGGGCATTCCAGGGGTCAACAAAATACGTTCAATATCATCACTTGGACTTTCTACAGTAAACATCTACTTTGAAGATGATGTGGAAATCTACCTTGCCCGTCAGCTTGTTTCCGAGAGGCTCAAAGAGGCCGAAGAGGGTATACCTGAAACGATGAATATGCCTCACGGCCTGGAAATGGGGGCCATTGCGAGCGGGATGGGCAAGATTCTGTCTTACTACATCGAGGCAGATGGATACAGTACTACGGACCTGCGGACAATTCAGGACTGGATTGTCAAACGCGATATTCAAACCGTTTCGGGTGTTGCCAAAGTAATAAGTCAGGGGGGGCACGTCCGTCAATATCAGATAAAAGTACTTCCTGACCGTCTTCTGGAATACGATTTGACTCTGGATGACCTCATCGAAGCGGTCCAAAAAAACAACTTGAATTTGGGGGCCGGCATTATCGAGAAAGGTTCCGAAGAGCTGATTGTTCGGAGCCTGGGATTAGTAAATACAATAGAGGATATCGAGAATATCGTGATACGTGCTCATAAGAGCAGTCCGGTTTTTGTAAGGGATATCGCTACGGTGGAATTCGGCAATGCGTTCAGGCGAGGAGTGGCCTGTCTTGATGGCGAAAAAGAGATTGTGGTCGGAGGTGTGTATAAACTCCACGGAGCGAATTCATTCGAGGTAATCGGCCGCCTGAAGAAACGAATAGATCAGATCAACATGACCTTGCCCGAAGGGGTTAAAATAACCTCTTTCTACGATCAATCGCATCTTGTTAGAAACAGTATAAGCACAGTCAGAAACGCACTTACGGTCGGCCTTATTCTGGTGTGCCTTGTTTCCTTTCTGTTCCTGGGGAACCTTCGAAATGCTTTGATCGTTGTTTTTTCACTGCCCTTTTCCACGCTTTTTGCGTTTGTTCTAATGCACTGCAATGGAATACCCGGCGATTTGATATCTTTTGGCGGCATAGCGATTGCATTGGGGATGATAGTTGATGCCACAATCATAATGGTGGAGAGGATTCAGTCCACGTTCGGAACCAAGAGCGAGAGTAGCTCGCCAACAGAGATAATATTAGGCGCTGCCAGAGAAGTCGGCCAGCCAATATTTTTTGCCGTTTCCATCATCATTATTGTTTTTATTCCAATTTTTACTCTCAGCGGGGTCGAAGGAAAGATGTTCAGGCCTCTGGCGTTTGCAGTTTCAACGACTATGGTTGGCTCGCTGATTTATGCGCTAATTATTGCCCCGGTATTCTATCGTCTGCTGCACAAAGAAAGAGGTCGAGATAACATTGCCAGGGGTGTTCATCCGGTGGTTCTAAATTGCTATCAGTCAATACTGACGCATTGTCTCGGCCGGCGTTCAATGGTTATTTTGGTCATTATACTTTTGATGACACTGGGGGGGGCTGTATTCACCAGGCTGGGCAAGGAATTTGTCCCTACTCTTCAGGAAGGGACTGTCCAGGTCCTTGCGTATATGAATCCCAACATATCTCTCAAAGAGATAAGCACTACCACAGAAGAGATAGCCGAGGACATCCTGGATTTCCCTGAGATAAAACAAGTCATTGCTGATATCGGTTACGGTGAAGTCGGCCCGCATATTCATCACACTAATTATGCTTGTATGACCGTCAACCTGAAACCCAGGAAGCAGTGGAAGACCGCTAAAACGCAGGAAGAGCTTGTCGCTCAAATTGACAGTCGTATTCGTGATTATCCCGGGGTAGCAGTCAGTTTCTCCCAGCCGATCAAGCATGAAGTTGACGGGCTGGTGGGGGGGGCCGGTACGGCGGTCGTAGCCAAACTTTTTGGCCACGACATGGACACGCTCGAAGCGAAGGCGGCAGAAATCCATGACGTTCTTGCCCATATACCTGGAGTAGCGGATCTTCGAACTGAGCAGGTCGCCGGTCAGACACAACTTCAGATCGATATGAACCGCAGCCGGATAGCACGGCATGGTCTGAGCAACTACCAGATACAACATACGATCCAAAGCGCAATATCCGGCAAAGAAGTCGGCAAGGTTTTCGAGGATGAAAAGATATTCGGTATTACGGCCAGATTTGCCGAAGCCTATCGTAAGAACATCGGGTTGATAAAGAACCTGCTGATTCGCACGCCGGCCGGGTACAACGTTCCGCTTGACGAAGTTGCCGATGTCAATACTGTTACAGGTTTACGTCAAATCAGCCGGGAAGACACACGGCGCTATATTTCTGTGCAATGCAATGTTAGAGGCAGAGATGCCGGAGGCTTTGTTCAGGAAGCTCAAAATGAAGTTGCCAACAGCGTAATGTTTCCTCCCGGGTACAGGCTTGAATGGGGTGGACAGTTCGAATTGCATCAGGCAGCAAACAAGAGGCTGTCTGTGGTTGTTCCAATCACCTTGCTTTTGGTTCTTGTGATGCTCTACGGTCTGTTCAATTCGTTTAAAAATGTACTACTAATTATGCTCAATATACCATTAGCATTAGTTGGTGGTGTGTTTGCCCTTGCCCTTTTCAGAGAAAATATCAGCATTCCTTCTTCTATCGGATTTATCGCTTTGTTCGGGATAGCCCTGACCGATGGGTTGGTTTTGATATCACGATTCGAACATCTTAAGGCGCAGGGTCTGGGGCTGCGAGAATCTGTTATTGCCGGTTGTTCATCAAAGTTGAGGCCTGTCCTGATGACCACAATAACGACCGCCTTAGGTTTGCTGCCGCTGGTCATAACTTCAGGGACAGGATCAGAAGTTCAAAGACCATTGGCTATAGTCGTAATAGGTGGACTTGTCTCCTCGACCTTATTGACTCTAATCGTCATTCCCACTCTTTACGAATGGATTACCGCAAAAACTGAAAAAATCGTTATTCCCACTCTTTATGAATCGATTACCGTAAAAGCTGAAAGATTTTAGATGGTTTTATGATGAAAAAGAAGGTGTGGAGTTTGGTGATTGCAACGGTCTTTAGTTTGCTGACTTTCCTTATTCCAGGCTGTGCTATGAATCGAGTTGATCTTGTAGATGCCGGTATGCTGAGTTTAGAGCAGCATAATACAGGTAAGGTATATATTGCGTGGAGTGGGGCTTACGAGCAAGATGATGGTTTTGTGATAACCGGAGTTTTGAGGCGTCGTGACCGTGTGGGCATGGCTATCAGGACACATGTAGATGTTACGGTATTATCTCAGGAGGGGACAATTTTGGATGAAGCCCGTTCATTAGACGTCTATGTAGCCAGACGCATCACGGGTAGAAGCTATCTGAGCTTCGAACGGTTTAAGGTTCGTTTCCCGAATATACCTGCTAAGAATTCATTGGTACGTTTGGTCAGTTATAGTGGCCGGCATAATTAGACAACAAAATTTTTAATTCAAATATCAATCAAAATAAGTGATCGAACAGATAACAATAAGTGCGGTATATTCTTGACAGTAGGCCTGAGAAATAGTTATAATCCATTACATTATGGATCGAATAAAACAACTCGCAAAAGAACACAGCAATGTTACCCGTCGTTACTTCCTTCAGCTCGGTACGGCGGGAGTAACCGCCCTAAATATTTCAAAGCTCTGGGCCCAGGAGTATGAGGGCCAAATCGATCCGCTGCTTACTGAGGCGGTTTCAAAACTGGAGTATCTCACTCAAGATAAGGATTTCCGCAACTTCGGTCGTGGTAAACCGCCGCCGCATAAGCTGCCGCCTGAGAAACTTCGCGAAGTAGGACTGGCGCGTGAAACATGGGAGCTTGAGGTTGTTGCCGATCCCGAAAGTAACGCTGAGGTGGAACGACCCCTTTCCAGGGCTTCGGGCACGGCTATGGACTGGGCTGGGCTAATGAAGCTTGCCGAAACAAAAGCTGTGCGTCTTATGAATTTGATATCCTGCACGAACGGCCGTCATCCATGTGGCATGGGATTATGGGAGGGCGTACCTCTGAGGGATGTGATATGGTTAGCACGTCCGACGGGTAATGTTCGGCGAGTCTTTTACTATGGTTACCATAACAACGACCCGGAACAGAGATTCCAGAGTTCCATGCCTATTGGCCGTGTTCTGGAAGACCCGCCGGGCGAACACCCTGTAATGCTGTGCTACAAACTCAATGGCCAATGGCTTACGCCTGTCCGAGGCGGCCCGGTTCGGATGATGGTCCCGGGCGAATACGGCAATAAGTGTGTGAAGTGGCTCCAGCGCATTATATTAACGAATAATTTTCAGGCCAATGATACGTACGCGGGTTGGAACAACGACACGGTCAGTTATATTAAAACCTCCGCACGCTTTATTCATACCCCAAAGGCAATCAAAGCTGGGCAGCTCGTGCCGATAACAGGAGTTGCAGAGGTTGGTATGTCCGGCCTGAGCAAAGTTCAGTATTGGCTTGCCCCGCAGGATAAACCTCTTCCGAAGGATGACCCTTATTTTACCAGGGCCGGGTGGAAAGATGCGGATATTCTGCCTCCTCCGAAAAAATGGGGCGGAGGATTTCCCGATGGCAAGCTGCCGTCAATTCCTCGCCAGTTCGACACTACCAGCGGTAAGCCGCACCAATGGCCAATACCCAACACGATTGCCCATTGGGCTTGT
Organism: Planctomycetota bacterium; assembly: GCA_019456195.1. Classification (GTDB taxonomy): domain Bacteria; phylum Planctomycetota; class Phycisphaerae; order Sedimentisphaerales; family Anaerobacaceae; genus NIOZ-UU13. The sequence goes on from VRUK01000028.1 coordinate 9,218, forward strand.
CTGCTTAAGGCTGAACGGCCGGGACAATATGACCTTCGCTGCCGGACAATCGATGCCAACGGTATTGCCCAACCTATGCCGCGGCCATTTCCAAAGTCGGGCAATAACACTATCCGGCGAGTAAAAATCACTGTTGAGAAGTGAATTCAGCTATGTTGTTAAAGCTGCATGTCAGGAACGGTTTGCGATCGCTTTTCTTACTCGTTCCGGAGTCATTGGGATTTGAAACAATCTGGCGCCGGTGGCATCGTAAACAGCATTGGTAAGAACTCCGCCCATACAAATAATGCCCGGCTCTCCGCCTCCTCTTGAAGGAGATTCATCGGCTTCTATCAGCACCATTTCAATCTTCGGGACCCACGAGAAATGAGGCAGCTCATAACTGTCGAAGTTCATATCGATAACATCTCCACCCTGAAAATGGACTTCTTCGGTTAACGCATAACCTAAGCCCATCGTGATGCAGCCTTCTACTTGCAGCCTGGCTCCTTCGGGATTAATGACAAGACCCAAATCCTGGGCGCATACGACGCGTTTGACCTCTATGCTTCCGGTTCGCTCGTCAACTTTTACTTCTGCGAATAGAACGACAGGTACGCCTACGTCGTGACCACAAGCTATCCCGTAGCCTCTTCCGCTGGGGGCCTTACCGGCCGGTGTCCAGCCAAATTTGTCAGCCCCTGCTTTAAGTACCCTTCGCATTCTCTCGTCTGTAACATTCTTCAGACGAAATTCCAGCGGGTCCATCTTCGCTGTGGCGGCCATAACGTCAATGTGTGATTCTCTCGCAAAACTGTTGGTGTTGTTGTCTGGTGCACGCCAGGGGCCTGTACCCAAAAGATGCATTTTATCGCCATTCTTCAGCTCTCTGCAAACGGTCGTTCGATGATTTGGTATATTGTAAAATAGCTGAGAGCCACGCCCGCCCATGCCGTATATATCGTAATTCCACGACACTATTTTGCCTGAATCCGCTATCCCCGACTTAATCTTAACAACTGCGGCGGGTCTGAATGTGTCATAGAAGAACTCGTCTTCACGGGTCCACATAAGCTGGACCGGTTTTTTTGCAATCTTTGCCAACTTGACTACCTGCATAGCCTGGCCATTGCTTATCTTACCGCCAAATCCACCTCCTACGAAAGGTGCAATAACACGGACGTTTGCTTCCGGCATACCCAGTTCACGTGTCAAAGCCCCCCTGAGGCCGAAAGGCGTTTGAGTTGAGGCCCAAACCGTAAGCTTGTTACCTTCGAAGTGCGCCAGAGCGGTGTGGGTCTCCATCGGAGCGTGCGCAACATAGCCGTTCAAATACGTTTCCTCAACTATATATTTGGCGAGCTTTTGTCCGCTTTCGATATTACCGTCTTTTTTAATTACTCTGCTGTCCCCGGCATTATCTAAAAAATAATCGAAGACACTCTTATCATCAAAACGAGCTTCAGAAATGTCATATTCTACTTGTATTGTTTCCAGAGCCTTCTCAGCTACATCGGGATTCTTATGGAGAACAGCGATTAGCTCACCATCCCGGACCACCTGCGCGCCTTCGATTTTGTCAACCGCTGAAGTATCCAGACTTTTTACCCTGGCACTATGAGACGGAGGCCGCAAAATCTTTGCGGACACCATGCCGTCAATGCGAATGTCCCCTGTGTATTTGGCCTGGCCCGTTACCTTGTCCCGTGCGTCAAGGCGGTTGACAGATTTTCCTATCAGATTATATTGCCCGACTGTTTTTATCTGGGGTTCCCGCTCAAGTCGCTTTTGAATCTTCTTGCCTTTGGTCAGTTGAGCGTAGGTGAGTTTCTGTGACTTGCGAGTCTTGTTAAACACGACTCCGTCTTTAACGGCCAGCCGGGCTTTCGGCACCTTAAGGCGCACGGCTGCCAATCCTATCAGGATTGCCCGAGCTTCCGCTCCTGCCGCCCTTAGCTCCGGTCCAAAGTACGGCGTAGTCCTGGAGCCCCATGTTCCAGCGTCGTATGGGCAGAGGGCAGTGTCTCCCATAACCATATCAACCGATTCCAAAGGCACATCAAGCTCATCTGCCAATGTCTGGGCCAGAGAAGTAACAGGTCCCTGTCCCAGCTCGACCTTGCCGGTGAAACAAGTAACTCTGCCATCTTCTCCTATCCTGAGGTAGGCATTAAAATCAGGTCGCTCTTTTTTGCTACGGCTTTGTCCCTTTGCCGTTGACGCTCCCCCTACAGCGAAGAAGATTACGATTCCACTACCTAAGCTCTGCAGAAACTCTCGGCGGCTAAGTGGATTGAGATCCTCGTCATGGCCGTACTCGGCGACTTGCGATTTATCCTCATTCATCTTTACCTGGCTCCTTTCATTTCCTGAGCTGCAGATTCGATAGCTCGGATAATTCGAATATGTGCTCCGCACCGACACAGGTTATATTCCATGCCCTCGATGATTTCTTCGCGGGTGGGTTCCGGGTTCCTCAATAAAAGACTATAGGCGTTGAGAATCATACCCGGCGTACAGAAACCGCATTGAAGAGCATCGTGCTTTACAAAGGCTTCCTGAATTGGATGCAGTTTCCCGTTCTTTGCCAGGCCTTCGATGGTAAGAACATTTTTACCTTTGATGCTCCTGACGGGAAGCACACATGACCGCACGATCCTGTCGTTAACTATAACAGTGCACGTACCGCAGATAGCTTTACCACAGCCATATTTTGTTCCCGTTAGACCCAGGTCGCTGCGCAATACCCATAGAAGCGGACGGTTACTGTCTGTAGTTAGGCTCACAGATTTATCATTGAGTTTGAAAGATATGGTTTCGTTCATCTCGAACCCTCTCTTGGCTTAGATTTCAAACTAAAGTTCAACCAGAGAATTTAAACGTATTTCTATACGAATGTCCAGAACAATATTATGACTAAAAAAATGTTTTTTATCTACGTATTTTGAACGCAAAGAGATCTGCTTCAAACCAAAAGATATTTCTTGAAAGACAGGGAAATAATGATAAAATGGCTAATTCGGAACCTTAATACGAGGAGCCTTTGCATGTAAGTATATTATGAGCAGGAAGAATGATACCGTTTGAAGAAGCTCTCAGAACTGTTTTGGATTCAGCTCGCAGGCTCGGCAGCGAGCATGTCGATATCACCCTTGCAATAAACCGGATATTAGCTGAGGATGTCAAATCGGATATGGACATGCCGCCGTTCAATAAATCTGCAATGGACGGCTACGCCTGCCGAAGGGCTGATTTGGCCAATGAGCTTGAAGTGGTTGAAACCATCCCTGCGGGATATACACCCACGAAATCGATAGAATCGAATCAATGTGCAAAAATCATGACAGGCGCCGCAGTGCCTCAAGGCGCCGATTGTGTCGTTATGGTTGAGTTTACCGAAAATCCCACAGACAGCACAGTTCGATTTGTCGGTGACAATACGGCTGACAATATTTGCCAAAAGGGTGAAGACGTCAAAACCGGTGAGGTCGTTCTACCCAAAGGTACGCGCATCAGGCCGCAGCATATTGCGGTCCTTGCTTCGGTTGGATGTGCACAGCCGGTTGTTTCGAAAAGGCCGAGGGTCGGGATACTCGCAACGGGTGATGAATTGGTTCAGCCGGCGTCCATGCCGGGGCCGTCACAAATAAGAAACAGCAACAGCTTCCAGCTTACTGCGCAGGTTGAAAGTATGGGCGCAGTTGCGAAAAATTACGGCATTGCCAAAGATACAGACAAGGCCATTGATGAAATGTTCAAAGAAGCGGTTGAGGAAAATGATGTGGTTCTCGTCTCCGGTGGCGTTTCGATGGGAGATTTTGACCTTGTACCGGGAATATTGAGGCAAAACAACATAAACCTTTTGTTCGAAAAGGTGGCGATAAAACCGGGAAAACCGACAGTCTTTGGTATCTCAGAAAATATCTATTGTTTTGGATTGCCCGGCAATCCGGTATCTACGTTTGTGCTGTTCGAACTTCTGGTTAAGCCTTTTCTTTATAGACTGATGGATTATGATTATAAACCGGATACTATTAAGATGCCATTGGGTGAATCCTTCAAGAGGAAGAAGACGAAAAGGCAAACCTGGATTCCCGTTGTGATTACAGATACCGGTATGTTGAATACTATTGACTATCACGGATCGGCACACATTAATGCGCTCTGCATTGCGGACGGACTGATTAGGATTGGTGCTGGTGTTGCTGAAATTGAAAAAGGAACGGTTGTTCCGGTAAGGTTGATATGAACTCGTTGAAAGAAGATTTTTCAATGTGCAAAGTTGGAGGCTGAGAGCTGTGGCGGATAATAGTGGAATGATGGATGTAAGTGTCAAAGATATTACCCTGAGGACCGCAAAGGCGAGCGGCACAATTGTCCTTGGTGAAGAAGCCTTTCAAATCGTCAGGCAGGGTACTTGTATCAAGGGTGACGTGCTTGCGACTGCAAAGGTGGCCGCCGTTAATGCGGTAAAATCCACCCCGGCGATAATTCCTATGTGTCACCTTATCTTGATTGAAGCGGTCGATGTCAACTTCGATCTGAGTGAGCAGGACAAGTCAATTACAGCAACTGTGAGAGTTAAATCTTCGGGCAAGACGGGTGTCGAGATGGAAGCTCTTGTAGGAGCAGGTGCGGCATGTCTTACTATCTATGATATGCTGAAGTACAAAGGCAAGGGTATGGTCATAACCAACGTAAAATTACTTGAAAAAACTGGTGGAAAAAGTGGCGACTATAAAAGGCAAAATTAAAGCGATATCGGTGTCAAATGAAAAAGGTACGCAAAAAACGAATGTACCCAGAGCTGAATTGAAGACAGACTTTGGTATTGTCGGGGATGCTCATTCGGGTAATTGGCACAGACAGGTAAGTTTACTTGCACTGGAATCCATAGACAAGATGATTGCAAAAGGAGCGAAAGTTGTGCCCGGCAATTTTGCCGAGAATATAACGACAGAAGGCATTGATCTGTGTGCTTTGGAACTCGGCAGCATACTGAAGATGGGTGCTGACGTTGAGCTTGAAATAACGCAGTTTGGAAAGAAATGCCATAGTCATTGTGAAATCTTCGAGCAGATTGGTGACTGTATTATGCCGCGAGAAGGTATTTTTGCAAAAGTGGTTAAGGCAGGGGCAATAAATGTTGGTGACCCTATCGAGGTTATGACCAATGAAAATTAAGATAGCTGTATTGACAATCAGTGATAGTTGTACCCAAGGCAATAGAGAGGATGTAAGCGGGCAAACCATCATAGATATGCTCCCTGAAGAGACTTTTGAGGTATGCGAGAAGAAAATTGTCGCTGATGATCACGAGAAAATAGTCATCGTTCTAAAGAGTTTTTCGGATGAACAGGGTCTTGACGTGGTGCTGACTACCGGCGGGACGGGACCTGGACCTCGCGATGTCACGCCGGAGGCAACGGCATCTGTGTGTGAAAGAATGGCCCCTGGTTTTAGCGAAATTCTAAGAGTTGAAGGTTTCAAGAAGACTCCCAAAGAGATCG
>VRUK01000028.1:14716-55075 GCA_019456195.1 Planctomycetota bacterium
TCTTCCGATCTTCCCAAAGCAATACTATCCCGGGGTGTCGCCGGTATGCGTAAGAACACTCTCATAATTAATCTGCCGGGAAGCCCCAAAGCCGTACGAGAATGTTTGGAAATAATTTTGGATGTCATACCCCACGCTGTGAAAATGATGGGTGGCGGCGGACATTGAATAAAAAGCAGAGTTCCCACAATAGGGGGATTTACCATAAATATTATATCGAAAGACCGGCTTTGTATCGGCTGAACTTAATTTGGAAAAACCAGGTTTAGTGGAGGATAGTTATGGATGCCAAAATTACTCTGATCGTTAACGGCAAAGAGAGGACAGTCGTTACCGACCCTGCACGATCTCTTCTTGATGTTCTGCGAGAGGAGTTCCATCTGACCGGTACCAAATACGGCTGTGGTGAAGGGCAGTGTGGTGCTTGTACGGTGTTAGTGGATGGCAAAAAAGCTCTCTCCTGCATTACGCCGGTTGCCAGAGCTGATAAGAAAAAGATTACAACAATCGAAGGATTTGCTGAGGGTGATTCACTTCATCCCATTCAACAGGCATTCCTTGACGAAGGAGCAATTCAGTGTGGATACTGCAGCCCCGGTATGATATTGGCTGCTGCTGCGCTTCTTAAAAATAATCCTAAACCGACGGACACACAAATCAAGGAAGGAATGAATGGCAACATATGCCGGTGTAACGGATATACGAAAATAATAAATGCCATTCGCCAGGCTGCATCGCAAATGAAGGAGGTGAAAATACCATGATAAAAGATACCTCTACGAAAGAAATGCTTGAACCTCATTGTATTGACTCTGTCGATACCCCAGACTCCGGGATTAAATTGAGCCGCCGAACATTCGTGCAAATGCTTGGCTCAGGGCTTCTTATCACGGTAACTCAGGGTGTTTCTCTTGGTCAGCGAGGCCGAAGCAGCAGCCGATTGTCAGTTGCGGCACGGCTCCAGCTAAATCCGGATGGCACAATAACCGTCATGACCGGCAAAGTCGAGGAAGGCCAGGGCTCACGGGCGGAACTTGCACAGGCCGCCGCGGAAGAGTTGCGGATTTCCGTTGATCGAATCCGTATGATAATGTCTGACACGGCTCTGGTACCTGACGATGGGATGACCGCCGGCAGCCGGACGACACCTACTAATGTCCCCGCCGTGCGCCGAGGTGCTGCGACTGCCCGTGAGCTTTTGACAAAGCTTGCGGCTGAAAAATGGAAGGTGGACGCTGATGCCCTGGATGTGCGCAATGGCATTGTCACGCACAAGACAACGAGAAAGACAATCACATATGCTGACCTGGCCAAATCAAAGGATGTCGCTGAGGCTTTCAAACAAAATATCCCCTCTGATGTAGTGGTTACGCCTATCAGTCAGTGGAAATCGCTTGGCACTTCGGTTCCCAGGCCAAATGGCCGGGATATAGTTACCGGAGAGCATCGTTACCCTTCAGATGTTGTTCGCCCTAATATGCTTTATGGGAAAATCCTGCGTCCGATCTCATACGGAGCTACGCTTGAATCAATAGACCTTTCCAAAGCTAAAGCTATGAAAGATGTAGTTGTTGTTCGGGATGGACAGTTCGTTGGATGTGCTGCGCCCTCGACGTTTCTTGCGGCCAAGGCTCTGAAGGCTATTGCAAAAACCGCTTCATGGAAAACTGTTTCCCAGCCGTCGAGCAAAAATCTGTATTCACACCTTAAGAAAAATGCCCGTACAGGTGGAAGGTCACGTCCCAGAACAAGCGGTTCTGTTGAAAAAGGTTTCGCCGAGGCAAGCAAGGTACTGAGTGAAACCTACGAAGTTGCTTATGTCCAGCATACCCCGATGGAGCCAAGGGCGGCAATAGCCCAGTGGGATGATGGAAAGCTGACTGTCTGGACGGGGGTAGATGGCCCCCAGCGAGTACAGGGAAGCCTGGCTCGCACTTTCCAAATTCCCACCGATCAGGTCCGCGTGATTGTACCTGATATGGGTGGTGGATTCGGGGGCAAACATACCGGTGAGGCGGCCGAAGAAGCTGCTCGATTGGCCAAAGTTATAAAACGTCCGGTGGCTGTTCACTGGACACGGGCTGAGGAATTCACCTGGGCTTATGTCCGACCAGCAGCGGTAATCGAATGCAAAGGGGGGCTGGATGCGAATGGTTCTCTTATTGCCTGGGACTTTACCAACATTAACCCCGGTGGTTCAGGTATTGATTCACCATACAATATTGCCAACAAAAAAATTCTTTCGATGGGCTCCGACTCTCCTTTGCGCCAGGGTTCGTACAGATGCCTGGGTGCAACTGCCAATAATTTTGCCAGAGAGTCCTTTATGGACGAGCTTGCCACCGCAGCCGGGGCAGACCCGCTTGCCTTTAGACTTGCCCATCTTGAGAATCAGCGCATACGAACCGTACTGGAAGCCGCTGCAAAACACTTTAATTGGCCGGCTCGTAGAAAAAAGGTAACTTCTGAGTTAGGTGTAGGGCTGGCCTGTGGAACGGAAAAAAATTCTGTCGTGGCGGCCTGTGTGGAAGTGGTTATTGACCGCAGGCGGAGTGAGATAAAAGTAAATCATGTCTGTGAGGCATTTGAGTGCGGGCCAATTATAAATCCCGCAAATCTGCTTTCACAGGTACAGGGCTGCATCATGATGGGCCTGGGTCCTGCCCTGCGTGAGGAAATGCAGTTTGAAGACGGCAAAATATTGAACGCCGGCTTTTTTGGATATAAAGTGCCTCGTTTCACAGATGTTCCCAAAATCGAAGTGCATTTAATTAATAAAACTGACATACCATCGGCGGGTGGTGGAGAAACACCTATTATTGCCATTGCCCCTGCTGTCGCCAATGCAGTATTTGCTGCTACCGGTATCCGTGTTCGTTCCATGCCAATGCAGAACGCCTTCTCCAAACAGCTATGATGGATTGAATGTTGACCTGAGGATAATAAGATGGATGAAAATCGCTACTCTATAGACGTTAACCAGAAAATCGTAGAATTCATCGATAGCGGCCAGTCTTTCGCCGTGGCCGTTGTCCTGAATGTCGACGAGGGTTCTACACCCCAGAAAGCGGGCGTAAGGGCTATTATCGACAGGACTGGCAAGATTTGGGGAACCATCGGCGGCGGCTTTGTAGAGGGCCAAGCCCAGCAATACGCGGTTGATGCCTGTAAATCAGAACAGCCTATCCTGTTCGACTTTTATTTGGATAACGTCTATTCCAGGGATGCCGGGGGCATTTGCGGCGGGACCATGCGCATCCTCATCGACCCGACGGCTGCTAAAGACAGAGCAACTTACGTCCAGGTGGCCGAGGCTACCCGGCTGCGACAACGAGGTGTCATACTCACCACCACACGCACTACTGCGCACACGGAAGTTACATCTCAGTGGTTCCCACAAGAGGATATATCTTTGGATGCAGCCTTTCCTGGCACAGACAACATTCGCTCCTGCCTGGCATGCGAGAGACCGCAGTTGTTTACAGAAAGCTCCGAAAGTCCAAAGGTCTTTACGGAAGTTTTGGTAGAGCCGGTGATTCCCAAACCTCTTTTAGTAATAGCAGGGGGGGGACACATAGGCCAGGCACTCGCGCTTGCAGGCAGCCTTGTTGGATTTGATATTATCGTCATAGATGACCGGCCGGAATTCACTGACCCGGCCCTTTTTCCGGAAGGGACGACAACCTGTGAAGGTGATATTCCAAAACTTATTACTACTCAGCCCATCGCAGGTGATACTTATATAGTGCTTGTCACACGCGGGCACAAACTTGATGCTGAGAGCCTCGAAGCGTGCATCCATACTCCTGCCGCTTATATAGGCATGATTGGCAGCCGGCGAAAAGTAGATCTGATTCGTAAGAATTTTATTGAATCAGGTCTTGCCACTGAAGAAGAATTTGACCGGGTTCATGCGCCAATAGGGCTGGATATAGGTGCGGTTACCGTACCGGAAATTGCTGCGAGCATAACTGCTGAGTTGATAGCTGTCCGCCGCAAAAGAAATCCTGACTTGTCAACGGACCAAAAGGAACCGCAATGATTTGTGCGATAGTTCTTGCCGCGGGCCGCTCACGCCGAATGGGCGTCCAGAAACTGCTTTTGCCCTTCGGCAGTAAAACAGTCATTGCCCACATAGTCGATCAGCTTACTGCAAGCTCTGTTGATGAGGTTTACGTGGTTGTGGGCTGTCATGGCAAACGGGTAAGCCGGGAATTGTCCAGCCGGCCGGTTTCTATTGCGAACAATTCTCATTACAAATCCGGCATGTTGTCTTCCGTACGTTGTGGACTGCACGCCATGGCCCGGCAATGCAGAGCGGTTTTAGTAGTACTGGGCGACCAGCCTTCTGTTACTACAAAACTAATCGACCAAATGCTGCAAACTTTCGCTTCTACTGAAAAGCAAATCCTCATGCCGCTCTATCAAGGCAAACGAGGCCATCCCATGATTTTTTCAGCAGTCTATCGCGATGAAATATTAACGCACTACGATAATGTTGGTTTGCGGGGGCTTCTATATGCCCACAAAGATGATATCTTTGAGTTATCTGTGACAGCTTCAGGGGTTCTGTCTGATATGGATTATCCCCAAGACTATCAACGGGAACTTGCCTTGCTCAAAGAAAAAAACGAAGGTTTTTTAGCATCGGATTAAGTATCCGGCGCAAAAAAATCTATTAATGATATAACCATCTGTAAGATATAAACTTATATTCAACTTATCTTGAAAACCTCGGGCCATGTCTCCATATTGTCACTATTTTACACGAAATCTACCCTTCTTTTTCACTTGATTTAGACACCTAAAATCACGATAGATTGAGTTATGAATAAGGTATGGATATATAAAAGAAAAGGGTAAAGGGCTGGTGGATCGGCTGGTATGAAGGTGGCAAAGGCCTTATCAAGTAAAGCCCTGGCCGAACATTTCCGACAGATAAAATACACTCAACTAAACTCCGACGTTTTTACTGGTACTGTTACCGTTGATTGGCCCCAGATGCGAGACGAGTATGTGCACAGCAAAAAAGTCGCTGGTTCTGTCGAAGCTTCAATTTATGAAGTAGCCCTCACTCTGCGTCACTTTGAGCGACTAGTGGGAAAATGCAACTCTAAACAGATTAAGCAAAACACTATCGAGCAATATCCAATCGCACCAATCCGTCCGCTAATCACCGATGAGACACAATTCGTTTGGTTATTGAAACTCCAAATAACTCGTCAGCGGTTCAGTCCAATAGAGCATTTGTGACGGCTACGTGTCACAAAAACTCGTAATCGATTAAATATAAGATGTTTTGTTCAGAAAACATAGATTTTGTGCGAACCTCATAAATGACCGCAGAATTTATAGGATACATTCCAAACGGCATAATCGGACCGGGTTGAAGCAGTTCTCATTAGTGAAAAAATATCCCGTAAAAGAGTTGCATTTCTATGAATCGAGGTGTTTTGGCTAAAAGTTTTTTCTTGGAGTTGAAGGCTACAATTATTAGAATGAGTGGCGAAATTGACTTGAAGAGATTAAATCATGCTGAATTCTGAAAGTAACAAAACGCCAATTGAAGAGATGAAAATAGCACGCCGGCACAGGAAGATGTCCGAGCATAAAAAGAGTGATGGAGCATATGCAGGCAAGAAGGCATACGGACAGACAATCCTGCTCTTCACCAAAATGCTGGTGACAATCTTCCTTTGCGAGGCGGCTGTCATGGCTTTGCTGCATTTACTGCCTCTGAAAAACAGGTGGAGCATTATTGTAGATCCGGTATTACTGACTGTGCTGAGCACCCCTATACTGTATTTGTTGTTAGTCAGGCCTATTTGGCATTCACTTAAGCAACGTATCCGTGCGATGGAGGCGTTCAGGGAGGAAAAGAACAAAGCCCGGAGGTATCTGGACATAACAGGTGTTATCCTTGTTGCTCTTGACAGCAAGGCTTGCGTAACGCTGATAAACAGAAAGGGCAGCGAGGTTCTGGGCTGCAATGAAGGTGAAATACTCGGCAGAAACTGGTTCGATAATTTCGTACCGGCTGTCGAGAGAAAGAGGGTGCAGGCTGTTTACGACCAATTGATGGCCGGAAAAACAGCACCTGTCGAGTATGTTGAAAATCTGAACTTAACGAAAGACGGACAGCAGAGAATCATAGCCTGGCACAATGTAGTTCTGAGGGACGATAATGGCAACGCCGTAGGGACACTTAGCTCCGGAGAAGACATAACTGATCGCAAGAAGATGCAAGAGACACTGCTGCAAAGTGAACATCGGTATCGATCTTTTGTACAGAACTTCCATGGGATTGTGTATCAAGGCCACTTAGACTTTGTACCTATTTTTTTTCACGGGTTGGTCGAAGAAATCACTGGTTACAAAGAGAGCGAATTCATTGAGGGCAAACCCAGATGGGACCAGGTCATCCATCCGGATGATAGGGAGTATATTTTCAGTAGTGCGGAAGAAATACGTACGGAGCCGGGCTACTCGGATGAGCGCGACTACCGCATTATACGCAAGGACAGGCAAGTACGCTGGATCCACGAGTTTATTCAGAACGTCTGCGATAGTTCGGGAAAGCCGAACTTAGTCCAGGGCGCAATCTACGACATCACCGAGCGCAAGAGGATGGAGGAAGACCTGAGGAAACACCGCGAGCATTTGGAAGAGCTGGTCCAAGCCCGAACAATAGAACTGACAAAAGCCAACAAGCAATTGCTGGATGAGATCGCCAGACGCAAGGACTTAGAGAAAGACTTGATAGCAACGAATGAGCATCTGCTCCAGGAGATTGCTGACCACAAACAGACAGACCAATCGTTGCGACAGACTCAGGAACGCTTCAGAGATTTCTTTGAGAATGCCCCTATAGGCTTTCATATCTTCGGTCCTGACCGGAAGATCATGGACATCAATGATGCAGAGTTGGAAATGATCGGTTACACAAAGGATGAAATTGTCGGCAAAAAAACGTGGGCAGACCTCATATTGCCCGAGCAAAGAACTGAGTTCGAAGGACATTGGCGTGATATAATTACAGAAGGACAAGTCCAAAATTTCAACTATACGCTTGTTCACAAAGACGGACACCAAATCGATGTTCTGCTGAACGCATCTGCAAGATTTGACGAGGAGGGACACCTTATCAATACTCGCGGCAGTGCCCTGAACATCACCGAGCGCAAACGGCTGGAAAGAGAATTGTTGAACATCGTCGAGCGAGAACGGCAGCGAATAGGACAGGAATTGCATGACAGCATCGGCCAGCAACTTACAGGGGTTGCATTTATGATGGAGGTGCTCGGAGAAAAATTGGCAGACAAATCATCTACTGAAGAAGTTTTATATGCTGAAAAAATAAATACACGCGTCAATCAGACTGTGGAACTGGCACATAATCTCGCCAAAGGACTTCACCCAATCGATTTAGAAAGAAAAGGCCTGGCATTCGCATTACAGGAGCTAACGGACAATACGAAACAGATATTCAACGTCTCATGTACTTTCAAGTGTGACAAAGCTGTCTCGATTAGCCATCTTTCAGTTGCGATCAACCTGTATCGTATTGCTCAAGAGGCTATTACCAATGCTGTTAAACATGGCAAAGCCAAGAACATAAGAATTGAAATTACTTCTCAAAATGACAGTTTAATATTGACTGTGGAAAATGACGGCATTGATTTTCCCGAAGGAGAAACTCACACTGAAGGTATGGGATTAAAGATTATGCGATATCGAGCCGAGTTAATGAATAGCTCAATTGATATTCGCAGAGGTTGCAATGAGGGGACAATTATTACCTGTGTGCTACCAAACTAAAAATGTATAATATATGGAAAGAAGATTTATGGTTTGCGCAGAACAGCAAAATAACAATTACAAAAACAGAAAGAAAGTCCTGATCGTTGATGATCATCCGATGGTCCGGGAAGGGCTTGCAGATCTAATAAATAAGGAAAAGGATATTTTCGTATGTGGTTCGGCCGGTGATATACCTCAGACGATCAAAGCCATTAAGAATCTACAACCAGATGTGGTAACGGTTGACATATCCCTTGGAGATGTAAGCGGCCTGGAGCTGATAAAACACATCAAGACTAACTTCCCTGGCTTACCCATTCTTGCGCTGTCTATGCACCAGGAATCTTTTTATGCCGAACGCGCCATCAGAGCGGGGGCAAAGGGCTATATAACAAAGCAGGAAGCCACTAAGAAAGTTATAATGGCAATTCGCGAGGTTTTGAACGGCAAATTATATCTCAGCGAAAACATGAAAGAAAAATTGATATTCAGCTTGGTCGGTGGCAATGAGTCTGGTGCTTTTACCTCGCCGGCAGATTGTCTCACTGATCGCGAAATGGAGGTATTCATCCTGCTCGGCCAGGGTAGGGAGACACGTCAGATTGCTGAACAACTGTGCCTGAGCGTAAAGACTATTGAGACTTACCGGTCTCGCATCAAAGAAAAATTGCATCTGAAAAGCGGCTCCGAACTGCTCCGGTGTGCTTTTCAGTGGGCAAATGGGCATGACAAATCATGGTTCCCTGTGATTTAGTTTTTTAGTTTCTATTCTTGTCAAACACATACATATATACATGGTTTTCCAAAGGACTTCGTTCTTTCACTTGAACTGCAAGGGCATTCAACTTGTACTTACCTCGATAAAATAATCTTCCGGTAGTGTCTTAGAAATTTCATCCGTCATCGCATGGACGCTAAATTTGTGGGCAGGAATGTACAGCATCTCCTTTGAAAGCGGATTTTACAGCTTTTGAATCGTCCGGTATATATCCACATCCATCCTATAAAATTGAGAACACTTTCAATACCACGCTAAAGCATTTCGGAGCTGACTACTATTCGGTCTGAACCCGCCGCCGGGGTATCCCGAATTTGATGATTTCAGTATTCGTTGTGGGGGTGGGCTCCTATGTGTGTAATGGGAATCCTGATGGCAAAATCAGGTTTCTCCTGATTTATATAAGGAGTTGATTCACTATATTAGGGTAATACAAAATATACCATTCAGTCACAGCAAGGGTGAGACATTTGCCGCCCAATATCAACAAGAAAATAGAGAGACATTATCAAATGAAGCAGAAATTGTACAAGGGATAAGGACAAGTAATCTCTTGATCCACCCCCTTGAGACCTTAGCGCAGAAGTCAAAGAAGATAATACAAGGCTTATATGTACCAAGAAATGTTAGTCCTGAAAAATAACAGGCTAACAAATCTCGTATTCAGGACAGTGGGAAAGGGTATTGTATGAAAAACATACTTGAAAAATTAAACTGGTCGCTTCTGATGTCCCGTAGAGCCTATATGTGGGCACCCACCTTCCAGTTATCGTAAAGCCCTGCAGAGTTTACTTACTGTCAGTATGAATCTTCAAAACAGGATTTCGGATGTCTTGATGCTAAACTGGACGCGGCGATACAGGCAATGCATAATCCCGATGCGAACAATGGTTTGGCATCCATCGAATCGCTGCAAGATTTGGTCAACTCTGTTGCGGTCTGGAATGGCGAGCAGATTCAGCAAGCTGATGCAGATAACCTGACCTCCGCCGATCGTAAAGTTGCAGATTCGTAACAAAAAAAAAGGAGAATATTATGAAAGCTGTTCCAATGCACATTTCTGGGGAGAACTGTATTACGCACAGAAAGAATTTCAGAATACTGCTTGCGAGTTGCCTGCTTGTTGCGGCGATGCGAAGCACCATAGTCGCAGGAACAATCTATGTAGATAGCAGAGCCGACGGAAGCAATAACGGATCAAGCTGGGCAGATGCCTACAAGTATCTTCAGGATGCTCTGGCTGACGCTGATTCTGCTGAGAAACCGGTGGAGATTCTGATAGCTCAAGGCGTTTACAAGCCAGATCAGGGAAGGGGTAAGAATCCTAATGACCGTGGTACGACATTCCAGATGATTAATGGCGTTGCGTTCAAAGGCGGATTCGCTGGCTCAGACGCACCAAACCCAGACGCAAGAGACATTCGTCTGTATAAGACTGTCCTCAGCGGCGATTTGACCGGTAATGACGTTGCTGTAAATGATCCACGTGACTTACTTGACGAGTCCACCAGAACTGAGAACAGCTACCACGTTGTGACCAGCAATATGACTGGCAAAACGGCTGTACTTGACGGCTTAACTATCACTGCCGGGAGTCGAAATGGAATGTATAACAAAAGAGGGAGCCCTGTCATAATCAACTGCACATTCAGTGAAAACTGCGCAGATCGCTGGGGAGGCGGGATGTGCAACGAAAATGGCAGCCCGAGCCTAAGCCACTGTATATTTAGTCGGAACTTGGCACAATACGGCGGTGGGATCTGGAACTTTAAAGGCGCTCCGATCCTGACCTGCTGCACTTTCACTGGAAATTCAGCGACGTACGGCGGCGCGATTTACAACTATGACAACAGTCACCCTCAGATGACCTGCTGCACTTTCACTGGAAATTCAGCAACGCATGGCGGATGTATATACAATAACAAGAACTGCCGACCCATCGTAACCAACTGTACGTTGACGGGGAATTCAGCAAACAGTGATGGCGGTGCGATGCGCAACCTTCACTACTCATCTCCAATTCTGACCAACTGCATCCTATGGGGCAACTCACCGGATGAGATTATAGATTATTTCATGAGCAGCTCTACCGTCAGCTACAGCTACGTGCAGGGCGGAACGGGCAATCCTTGGTTTGGAAAAGGCTGTATCGACGGCGACCCGCTTTTTTTTGGCGCCAACAACCTGCGACTGTCACCCGGCTCACCATGCATCGATGCTGGTGATAATAGCGCCGTGCCTTCTGAAATTACAACGACCATTGACGGTATGCCTCGCATTTTCAATGGGACCGTTGACATGGGGGCATTTGAGGCGGGTTCGATTTAGGTTCCGGCTAAATGGCTGATGGTTTACCGTCGAGTACAGCTCCTTCAAAAAACTCTTTTTGTGTGATGAAACAAAGTTGCTTTTTTCTTTTAGCTTGAAACTTCTGGTAAGTTATGTAGAATACATTTTCCTGGTCAGAGAATCAAGTTCATCACAAAAGACTTGTAAGTTACGTGGGTCTGAATTCTGGGACGACATTTGGGATGGTATGTTGCTGATGGCAAGGTGCCGCATACCGCTTTGAGACCCGACCTGCCGGATGAGTAGATTTAGAACGGAAATGCCGAACGAGCCAAAGAGGGCGAGAGAAATAATACAAATTGAAAATATCGATTTAAGAAGCCAGGTACTTTTATTTTTCGAGAGGACAGATCATAATAGCCGCTTTGCTTAGTGACGTGTTCCCCTGAGAGTGATACGAGAATATCGTCAAGAGCAAACTGAAAACATTTTCACATAAGGAGTTCTCATGAACAAGAAACACCAAAACGCAGAGGATGAAATCAGCGATCTTAAGAATATGCTGGAAAACTTCGAGAAGGAAAAAGAACGCGTCAGAGCAATTATCGGCAAAATCGGAGGCATACCAAGTTTTAACACGAAACTGATTAATATTATATTTGTCGTGATAATTATTGTCTCCGGGGTGATTTCCATATTCTCCGAGGAGGGAATGAGGCTGTTGATGATTGAGTTGACCACGGTGATGCTCTCAGTGAAAATCATCTATATGATACACATCCAGATGCGTGTGAATCACTTCAAATTCTGGATCCTCTCGTCAATCGAATGGCGCATTAGCGAAATGATGAACGAGGTAAAACAGATCAACGAGATAAAACAAATAAAGGAATAGCTTATCCACAAACGCATATTTCCATATCGGCCGATAAAAGTTTTCTCAAGCTCTTCCTGCATTCATGGCCATTCATAATAGGGATTGCACTACGCGAAGTAGTGGCTGACCCCACAGCAGAAACAGGCTATCCCTGATTACGTAGAGTGTCGATTATTCATATACTGGAATTTGTAGTAAAGGTTTTATGTCATATTAGTGGTTGTATGAGGTTATTTGTTCCAGACTACTTTTGTTTACGAAGCAAAATATCTCAGAATATTTGTTTCCATACCCCGAATGTGGGAGCATAGAGTACTGAAATGTATATAAATTTTTCGGAGGGCGATATTTTGCCACGATACAAATATTCCCACAAACGTACAATTCTGTTCGGCAGTTTTGAGTTTTTCAGAGAGAATATGGCGGGCATGGTTCATCCGTGAGCAAAAACGGCGGAGATTTTTCGTGAGTGCAAAGCGACGTTATAAGGTGGATTTGGCTGACGCCAGATATTTTCAGGAAAGCATCAAGTGCCAAAATGCCTGCCCGGTGGGCACCGATGCCTGTGGTTACGTACGCGCCATCGCCCAGGGGGATATTGAAAAGGCCTATCTGACAGTTCGGGGTCCCAATCCTTTGGCTTCGATTTGTGGTCGTGTGTGCGGCGCGCCTTGCGAGGCGGCTTGCCGGCGGTGTAATATCGACCAGGCCGTTTCCATTAGGGCTTTGAAACGTTTTACAATCGAAGATTTTACCAGTAAATCCGGAGGGTTTGATCCATCGGAACTGTTGCGTAACGTGATTGACAGCAGCAAGTGGCGACCCAGGCTCAGCAGTGAGGATATGGCTGTTTTGGCCAGGGCGTTTGATAATCTCGAGCTGCGCCAGCCCACCGGGGAGAAGGTGGCTATCATAGGGTCAGGACCTGCCGGTCTGGCGGCGGGACATGATCTGGCGATTATGGGCCTGCGTCCGACGATCTACGAGCTGGAGCCGGTTCCGGCGGGTATGTTGGCACTTGGAATTCCCGAGTACCGGTTGCCGCGCCACCTGATCAAAGCCGAGATTGAAGTCATCCGGCAGTTGGGTGTAGAGATCATCTGCAATATTGAAGTGGGCAGGGATATCAGCTTTGACGAAATCCGCAGGACACATGCGGCGACCGTAATCGCAGTCGGGGCTAAGCGCTCCAAGCATTTACCCATTCCGGGGCACAACGGAATTGGTGTTATGGGCGGGGTTGACCTGTTGCGTGCAGTGGCGCTGAATCAATCGTCGCCGCTTTCGAATCGTGTCGTGGTAATAGGAGGCGGCAACGTCGCCTTTGATGTCTCTCGGACTGTTATCCGCCAGGCGGGGATGGACATCTCACGTACGGCGCTGCGTGCAGAAGGCGTTAGCGAGGTACACCTGTGCAGCCTGGAGAGTATCGAGGATATGCCTGCTGATGATATAGAGATCATCGAAGGTAACCAGGAGGGGGTTAAGCTGTGTCCCAGTCTGGGGCCGAAG
Organism: Planctomycetota bacterium; assembly: GCA_019456195.1. Taxonomy (GTDB): domain Bacteria; phylum Planctomycetota; class Phycisphaerae; order Sedimentisphaerales; family Anaerobacaceae; genus NIOZ-UU13. The sequence goes on from VRUK01000028.1 coordinate 27,973, forward strand.
GAAATACATCTCAATGACCAGGGGCATGTTCGGGCGGTAAGCTTTAAGCGCGTACTCTCAGTATTCAATGAAGAGGGGCGATTTGCGCCAAAGTTTGACGAAAATGACATTACAACAATTGAAGCCGATACAGTGCTGTGGGCGATTGGGCAGCAGCCCAACCTCTCCTTCCTGGATCCGGAGAGAGACCGGATCGAGTTTAGTGAACGCGGCATGATTATTATTGAACCCCTGTCACAGCAATCGAGCGCACCGGATGTGTTCGTGGCCGGGGATGTGGCCCATGGAGTGGGATTAATGATCGAGGCGGTCGCAAGCGGAAAACGTGTGGCTCGGTCTGTTCACAACTTTTTGCGAAATACCAATTCTGTAAGCGGAACTACCAGGCGACACATCCCGCTGTCTCGTTTCACTCGCGAAAGAGACTATGAGAAGCTCAAGCGATTGCATGTGCCGTCTGCTCCGGTCGAGGAACGGATGGTCGCCCAGAATATCGAGGTGGAAAAGACTTACTCCTCAGAGCAGGCCCGCTGGGCGGCTGCTCGGTGTCTGGATTGCGGAGTGAATACGATCTTCGATTCCTCGAAGTGCCTGCTGTGCGGCGGCTGTGTCGATGTTTGTCCTGAAGGTTGTCTTAGAATCGTCTCCGTCAGCCGGCTTTTGGCTGATGACAAGAGTCAAGCTGCAATAGACAATCTCTGCGGTGACAAGCCCTATGAGGAGGTGTCGGCAATCATAAAGGATGAGGCTCGCTGCATTCGCTGCGCGCATTGCGCCGACCGGTGTCCGGTTGGAGCGATTTCAATGGAAACGTATTCATTTGAAGGGAAATGGCATGCAGAACGAACTAAGAGGTCCGCGGTTTGAAAAACTAATTGAGCGGAGAGATGTTTTGGGATTAGGAGCGGCGTGGGCATTCTTCGGTACAATTATTGCGGCAACCATTGGCGCGCTGAAGTTGCCTATACCGACGGTTTTCCCGGAGACGGACAGCCGATTTCCTATAGGTAAGCCTGAGGATTTTGCGATGGGCCTGGCCGTACACCTATCAAGCCGTCGTCTCTGGGTGTTCTCCGATCAGGATGGTATCGCGGCTGTATCGACGGTATGTCCCCATCTTGGTTGTCTGGTTTTGCGCAAGGACAGTGGAGAATTTCTCTGCCCCTGCCATGGGTCCAAATTTAATGCCACCGGCAAAGTACTCAGCGGCCCCCCTCCGCGAGGCTTGTTCTGGGTCGAGATATCGCTGGGACCCGACGGCCGGCTTATAGTTGACAGCGAGGTTGAAGTAAGTCACGATGTACGTTTCAAAGTTTAAGGAGCCCGGATGGATTACAATGCGACGCGTCAATTTTTCAGCAACATGAAGAACCTTTTACGGAACTTCCCGGGGTCTATAGTTCGTCATGGCAGGCCCACTTCTGACAGGGCGCGCACTCAAACGGTTGTCCAAAACTTCTTTTTACACATTCATCCGGCCCGAGTACACAGGCATTCACTCAAGTGGAGCGCCACGATGGGCCTGGGAGTCATGATAACAGTGTTGTTTCTGATCCTCGTGTTTACCGGTATATTGCTAATGTTCTACTACAAACCTTCTGTGGGGGCTGCCTATAACTCTATCAAGGACATTCAGTATGTTGTGCCCACAGGCAGGATAATACGAAATGTGCATCGCTGGTCGGCACATGGCATGTTAGTGTTGGTGATTCTGCACATGGCGAGGACCTTCTATACATCGGCCTATAAACAACCGCGGGAGTTTAACTGGGTAATAGGCATGGTGTTACTCATAATCACACTCGCATTGAGCTTTACCGGCTACCTCTTACCGTGGGACCAGTTGGCCTACTGGGCCGTTACGATCGGCTCAAGTATCGCCGGGTCACCCCGGGATTTGACCGATGCCCTGAATATCACCCAGTACTTCGACCCGGGTGGTTTTATCAAAGAAGTGCTGCTGGGTGCTCACTTTGTAGGTGAAGAGGCGCTGATTCGTTTCTACACCCTCCACGTCATGATTCTTCCCATCGCCTTGACCACCATCCTCGGCGTGCATTTCTGGCGCATACGCAAGGACGGCGGATTGGCGCGTCCTTCATCAATCGATGCGGACGTTTCGGAGGGTGCCAGCCCGGAGGAGGCGCCGACCAAGAGCTTCGGCCTAATGGCAGTCGTACGAGAGCGGACACCGGCCACGGACCGGGAGATTGACAACCTGGTCCCTACCTGGCCGCGGCTCTTCCGCCTTGAGGCAATCCTGACTATGATCGTCTTGCTGGTTCTTTTGGGTATCTCCTTGCGGATAGATGCGCCTTTGTCGGAATTAGCTAATCCCACGGTCCCGGAAAACCCGGCCAAGGCGCCATGGTATTTCCTCGCATTGCAGGAGCTGGTTTCCTACTCGGCATTCGGGGGGGGCATTGTCATTCCGGGAATAATCATAATAGGCCTCCTGCTGATTCCTTACCTGGAGCGTGAAGATGAAGATGTAGGGATATGGTTCAGCGGGCCGCGAGGGCGGCGCATCACCGTCATCAGCGCAGTTTATGCTGCGCTTGTGGGTGTCGGAATGCTGGCGTTTACTGTCAACTACGGCTGGCTGCGAGACTGGCTCCCTGATCTCACACAGCAGTATGCAAGAACCACACAGATCGTAATAATGTTCTTTAATCCAGGTATGGTGTTTGTAGTGGCGTGTGCTGGCTGGTCGATTGGACTACTGCGTCGCACGAATTCGACGCGCATGGCGTCGATAGGGCTTTTTACCTGTTCGTTGGTCTTATTCATAATCCTGACTTATTTCGCCACCGTTCACCGCGGACCAAATTGGGGTTTTTACTGGTCAAAGGCTCACTGGCCGGCGATCGAACACTAAGAGGTTGATAAATAGGAAACATAGTAATGCATGATGTTCAAGACAAGTTGATGAAAATCGCTCTGTTAGTCTGTAGCCTGACGGTTCTTTCCGTACTGGCTACCGCGGCATACAAAGAGAATTTCGGCGCCGATTGGTACCTCCATCAGAGCGAATACAAACGCGAGCTGATCGCGCACGCAAGTGCTGAAAGTGAGCGCCAGGCGGCCGGGCGTTTTGACGTCGGCCAGAAACAGCTCTATCTACCTGACCTGGACCGTATAGATCGCTGTGTGACATGTCACATAGCCATTGATAATCCCGGCATGGCAGATGCCGACCAGCCTCTAACAGCCCATCCGGGAGGCATCATGGAGAACCATCCCAAGGAACAGTTCGGGTGTACGATCTGCCACGATGGACAGGGACGAGCAACCACAGCAGAAGATGCCCACGGGCACATCTCACATTGGCTAAAGCCTATGCTGGCGAGCGAGGAGATGGACCAATCCTGTCCGAAGTGCCACACGGAGCAGTCACTGCCAAATGTTGCCCGATACAACGCGGCAATGGACTTGTTCTATGAGCATGGCTGCCTTACGTGCCACAAGCTGCGCAGCCGAGGTGGAGACATAGGTCCTGATATTACCAACGCCGGAGAGCTGCACGATGCCGAGTGGCACTTCAAGCATTTCAAGGACCCCAAATCGGTGGTTGAGACATCCGAAATGCCAGACAACGACCTTTCGGACGAACAGGCGCAACTTCTCACGTTTCTAATGATGTGTTACAAAGAAGAGTCAATTCCAACGAAGCTCCTGTCCAATCCCAAGCAGAGCACCCAGGTGAAGCTGCCTGAGCCGCTGGATGCGCTGGCGCTGGAAGGCTTCGTCGGAAGTAAGTTTTGCATTAGTTGCCATGGAGCCACGCACCCCGGTACGGTAGAGGCATGGCGTGATTCCAATATGACCAGCACCTATGAGCGCATCAGGCATGAACCGGTGAAAGATAACTGCCTGCCATGTCATACGACGGGATTCAACTCCGATACAGGACACTTCTCTGAAGAGGGAGTCGGATGTGAGGCCTGTCATGGGCCCGGCAGGGAAGCGGTCAGGGCAGTGCTGGCAGGTGATATGCAGGAACACAAGCTATTGATTAAAATCGACCAGGATTCCGAGCCGGTTTGTGAACGATGCCACAATCCGCACATCACCACTTCCACACACGCTGAATTCTATCGAAAACTACCAGCCCCTGTATCACTGCCGGCCATAATAAAACCTGTTATTAAAGACGAGCAGGCTGAGACAATAGAGCCCGTCAGCAAAGAAGAGCATGTTGAGACAATAAAGCCTGTTATCGATGACGAGTATATTGACGCAATCAAATCCGCCATCAAAGAGGGGCGTATTGTCACATTAGAGCCCGTCACCAAAGAAGAGCAAGTTGTCACAATAAAGCCCGTCATCGAAGAAGAGCAAGTTGACACAATAAAGCCCGTCATCGAAGAAGAGCAGGTTGTCACAATAAAGCCCGTCATCGAAGAAGAACAAGTTGTCGCAATAAAACCCGTCATCGAAGAAGAGCATCCTGAGACAATAAAAGTTGAATCTTCTCCAGCCCCGGAGCATCAAGGGCACAAAGCAAATCCAGTCACGAAAGAGGAATTACGGATATCTATGGAACGGCAACAAAGCCAGTCACCCCCGCCGCCGAGGCCGATTATCACAAAGACCGGCCTTGACTATAACATTCCCGGCGTGATGGAGAAAGAACCCGACCTGATTATCTTCTCACAGTCGTTCGCCGCAGAAGAACCTTTGGTGTCCCCGGGGCCGCAGACTAAGCTGCCTCGTGAATTGCCGGATGTAATTCTCCCGAAAGCCCTGGCAATGCCGACGATTGATATTATTTCCGGCTCTTCAGCCGACAGCCCTCCAACAAAGATAGAAGGCGGGTGCGTAAGCAGCGACTGTCATTCCTCAACTGTCTTCGGAGAATTCGTACACGGACCAACGGCCCAACAGGATTGTGAGCCCTGTCACCGCCTGGTGGATGAGACGCGACACAAATTCGAGCTGACAGATGAAGAGCCAAATCTGTGTTTCGAATGCCATGATCCTCCTGAAAAAGCCGAATTTCAGCACGGGCCTGTAAACCTCGGCGTTTGCACTGTTTGTCACAATCCACACAGCGGCCCCAATGAATTCATGCTGACCGAAACGGGAAACAACTTATGCTTTACATGTCACACGGATATGCATGAACATGTCGAAAGCGTGGCGGTACAACATGATGCAATCACCAAAGAAGGAGAAGGCTGCACTTCCTGTCACGATGCCCATCAAAGTAATTTCGATAAGCAGCTAAAGGGAGATATGCCTGAGCTGTGCATGATAAATTGCCATGAGCCGGTTCATGAGCCAATTCAGGAATTAATTGAAAATGCAACCGTCAAGCATGGTGCCTTGACAACAGAGAGCAAATGTGCTAATTGTCATCAGCCGCATGGGAACGATGTGCCGGGGATGCTTAATGAGCAGGAGATAAAACTCTGTCTCGATTGTCATGACGAACCTATGGAAACTGAGAATGGACCGATTATCGACATGAAATCCCGGATCGAAAATAATCCCGAGCGCCATGGACCGATTCGAGATGGCAACTGCACGCTTTGCCACCAGCCCCACGGCTCGCAGCATTTTCGGATATTATCCCATGATTTTCCACGAAAATTCTACATGCCTTTCTCAATAGAGGGCTACGACTTGTGCTTCCAGTGCCATGAAAGTACACTCGTTCTGGATGAACTTACAACCGTCTTAACTGATTTTAGAAACGGCGACAAGAACCTGCACTACGTCCACGTAAATCAGAAGAAAGGCAGAACCTGCCGGGCATGCCACGAAATGCACGCAGGTACAAAACCGAAACGTATAACGGATTCCGTGCCTTTCGGTTCATGGATGTTACCTGTAAACTTCGAGCTTACCGACGAAGGCGGTGCATGCGCTCCGGGCTGTCATCTCTCGCGGGCCTATAATCGCAGGCAAGCAATCGAACAACAATAATTTTAATTTAGAAGGTGTATTATGAAACATGCTTTCATCAGACGACAAATCAGCCCTCATATAATTCTGTTGTCGCTGGCCGTTGTGCTGGCTCTGCCCCATCCGGCAAGCGCAGTCCGAAATCTCAAGATCGGAGACCCTATGCCCAGCTTTTTCCTGCCCCGTGGGGACAAAATTTCAGACATATATAGCCACGAACAGCTGGCCGGCCAACCCGCCGTTATAACCTTCTTCAGACCGTCTCACAAGTTTTCCACCGACGCCCTTAGAGACCTGGAAGCGATTGTCCAGGAGGTCGGTACACAAAGATGCAAGTTTGTCGCCGTAGATGCCAAACTGTCCACAATTATAGAGGTTCGGGAATCCCTTGCAGAGGAGGCTATCTCGTTTCCCGTCCTGCTCGATCCACAGAGGATTTTATATGAAAAAGTAGGCCTGATTGTCTGCCCTACCACCCTGCTTTTCGATTCAGAAGGAAAGCTGCGATTCGTAGTTGCAAGTCATTCGAGACAGTACCGTCAGATAGTCCGGGCGCATCTGGACTTTCTCCTGGGCAATATTGATGAACAGACAATGAACGAACAGATCAACCCGAAAAGCCGCAAGCTCGATCCTGGTTTGGTGGCGGCCTGGCGCATGTACAACCTTGGTGTACAACTACAGGCCAAGGGAAATACTGATGAGGCCACATCGATCTTCGAGAAAACCATCGCTAAATATCCGTTTCTTGCAGAAGCCTATTGTGCACTGGGCTTTTTGAAGTACGCCGCCGGAGACTCAAACAATGCCGCCAAGCAGTTTCAGGCGGCCCTGGAGCAAAGGCCTGGTTTCCCACAAGCCCAGCTTGGCCTGGCAATCATCCTCGCCCGAACAGGAGGGCAGCAACAGGCAGAGCAGATCCTGCGGTTACTCTTAGGGCACCAATCTCTCGCTGCACGCGTTCGATACGAACTCGGCCGTATTTACCTGGCTCGTGGTGAGCGTGACAAAGCCCTCACCTTCTTTCAAAATGCACTGGCGGTTGTCTTCCCCGAATCTGGCTCTGGGGCTCCAGGGGCTAGCCCCATTCCAAGTCCAAAACGTTGATAAATCAAGGTGAGTAAACTACTATAGCCGGAAGGCGATGGATTTTCTCCTGTTAAATCCGTCAGCTTATTGATAATCCCGAGCTTTTGCAATTTTCACAAGTCATGGCATTGAAAACACAATGCACTGCGGAAATTACTCTGAACGAGATGCTTCTTTTCTTGGGAATATAGACTGTGACAACTCCCGCAACCCATTTTGTCGTCAAAGAGCCGGATGCGGTCATTGCGTACAAGAGGATATTTGTACCTGGTGGTTTTTCGTAAAGCAACGCGGGAGTATTCCATACCGATTGGGTGATCTTTCATACTTTGCCAGCGTTTTCTCTTTTGCGATGAAGTAGATTCGTTTTCACCGGGCATCGTCACCGTAATATTCTGATGGCAGCTTATGCACGTTCGGGATTCGATATCGATACCGCCGATAGCTTGAGCAGAATTACTGCTCAGACCGGACTGTCGATTAATTTGTCCGAGGTGGGCACGTGAAGAAAACTGCCAGTGGGATTGCTTTTTGAGATTGCCAGGCATTTTCCTATGGCATGAGCCGCACAAGTTAACTTCATTTGGTATTCTCAAGCGGCGTTCCTGCCCTCCATCAATATCAACTGATAAGTTTGACGATTTCGTTTGATTGTGGCAGGTCAAACAGGTGATACGTAAACCGTCCAATGGCATATCTTCTGGTATCGTACTGTTAACGCTGACATTGACGGGATGATTTAATATAGTATCATAATCGTGGCAACCAAAAGATGTGCACGTCCGATTAATATCAATCCTTTTTTGGGTGTAATTTTCGCTTTGCATTTTACCGGTAGATGTTACACTGTCGGTGCCGTGACAGTTTTCACAGGGAAGGTCAAAATGATGAAGCAGTACAGTCTTTTGCTCAGGCACCGGGCTACTATTGAGTTGACTAATCGATCCACCCCACAACGGAACGGTTTGGATAATGCTTTTCTGAGCCAAAGAGGCAATATTAAACATGCCGGATGTGTTTTTGTTTTGCAGTTCTTGTCCTCTAATTCCTGTTATCGGGCCAAGGGAAATTAATGCCAGGAATACAAAAAATATGTACTTAAAAGCACGGCATCTGAGCGTTTGACATTGAAATGATGATGGCAGTGTAGTACGTCTTCTTGTTTTCACATCCCCCAACCTCAATCTAACCTGACTATAGAGTCATTGCTTGCTTACTTCTAAAACATAAGAAATAATATGACTTTTGACAAATCAGGCAGAGGAATGTACAAGAAAAATCTTTAATAGCCCATGAAACACATTTTGTTCAGATGCTTAGAAAATTAATATTTCCGGACCTTTTTCGAGTTAAATATAGAAAACCTATCGGCTCTAAGAGATTTTCATAATGAATATGCCGATAATGTTTGGCATACAAATTAAGCCATACTCTGTAAAATTAATGGAAATGACTGATAAAGATATGACGAAGGGTTATATTCCATCTTCTATTATTTTCAAGAAGGGCTCAATACTATTTCCTAATCAATAATCTTCAGGTGAATGGTCTTTACCATGGCAGGTCAGATAACACTCACCGCTAAATACTCCAGTGTCTATAAACTCCAGCCGCCCGGTCTTAGGATCTGACGAAACAATAGTAGTATCGAAATTTATTAGATGTGAATTACTTATGCTTGTGCCTTGAGCGGAACTGATACCGTGTGCATCATGGCATACCGAACATGGAATTTTTTCTTCCAGATGCTTTCGATGTTTGGGGAAACTCTCATCGTTAAGAATACTGTTGCGGCTATGGCATCTGTAGCAAAGCCCATATGCAAATTCACTTTCAGCAGTGTCATCTGATGTTTCATAATTGTAGGCCAGAAGAGGCTTATAAATAGAACCATGTGGCCCTTTAACATTCGATGTGTTATCTGAGTTGTGACAATCAGTACAGTATATCATAGTGCCAACAGTCATTGGCGAAATAAGGCTTGGGACATTGTTGTTAATACCTGATGAGACTACTGGATGAAAAGAAGGGCCCGAGGGGTCGAATTCCAATCTGGTATTTGTTTGAGTTATCTGGCGAGTTATCTTCGATTCTATACGATTAGGATTATCGCCATGACATTTGAAACAAACCTCATATTCAAGTTTTGCTTCGTTTGAGAATGCACCAGTTGCTGTTACACCTGAGACATTACGCATCAAACCTGATAGGACCGGTGCTTGGGTAACTGTGTTCTGTACAGCATGAGGATTGTGGCAATCGGCACATTCCACATGTTCCGGAGAGGTCAACACAGACTCTCTCAGGTCATGGACATCATGATATTTAAATACATTGTGAGCACTCGGTTTGGAAAATTCCTGCCTCAGATCTTTTTGGGCCACCGAACCATCATGGCAACTGAGGCAATTTTCTTCGGATTTTCTGAAATGGAGCAATCGTTGCTTACCTTGCGCTGAATGAGGTCTATGACAACATAAGCAGGCGTTGTCCGCGACTGTATCGTACTTGCTTTCTCGTATATGTTTGGCTTGAGAGTTGGCTACTGAAACAGCTGATTCTTCGTGTATGGAACTTGACCAGTCCTTCAAATCATGACAAGTTACGCAGATGGCAGACCGCTGATTTGACATGACCAAAAAGTCGCCATACTGGTTGTCATGAGCGGTATGACAGGTCGTGCATTGAAGTTCACCGGACCTGTCGAGCTTGAATTCATCGGGTAATGTCGAAGCCAGACGTATCTGGCTGTCCTTGGTCGAAAGAGAATCGGAATAAACAAAGCTGATAGGATGATCGTCCGATAAGTCGGTACCAAGATTAGCCTGCCCTGGAGTTATGTAAACACCACCGGGACTGCCTTTTCTTGTGTGTGTTAAAGCTACCGTGCCATCGTGGCAGCTAAGGCACATTTTGCTCGAACCTGTCGGCTGGCCGACTTTTGCTTCCAGAGATGAACTCTGATATATAGTGTAAACTGCCGTAGAGAGTTTACGGTTCCAGCCGGGAGTTTTCGGCTGTGCGCCATGCGGTGTATGACAAAAACTGCATGCATCACCTGAACTTATTGCCGATAAGTCATGCGGCGAGCCTTTAACTACTCCTCTGGCCGGAATCTGTATTATAACAACTATCAAGAATATCATGATTGCTCTAAAGTCAATTCTCATTCTGCACCTCCGATAAGCTCGAACACCTGAACTCGTTTATTGAATGAGTCTGCAACGTAAATTCTGTTTCTCTCATCTATGTACATGCCTGCAGGCAGCCAGAATTCACCAATACCGCTGCCTTCATAACCAATCGCCATAAGTATCTCACCATCACTGTTAAAAATCTGGATATTTTCATACTGCCTGTCGGCGACATAAATATGGCCAAAGCTGTCTGTTGCTATACCTGCCGGATGGGCAAATTGACCTGGACGATCGCCTTGCTCACCAAACATCTTCAGGAACTTTCCTTCGTGTGAAAAAATCTGTACACGATAATTCAATGTATCACTTACATATAGTTTGCCATTATTATCCATACATAAATGAGTCGGGAAGTTAAATTGCCCTGGCTCTATTCCCCGAGATCCTATCGTCTCAATAAACTCTCCGCTTTTATCAAATACTCTGATAACATGACCACCCGTATCTGATATGTACAATTTATCTTGCTCTGCGAAATAAGCGATACCGCTGGGCCTGATTAGTAGTTCCGACCCAAAACTACCTAAATATTTTCCCTTTCGATCGAAGATACACACTTTGTGCAGTACACTGTCAACGACGTATAACCGCCCGTTGATAATCGTCAGTGCTACCGGCATCGTCAGCTTCTCATCATTACCCAGTGCTGAAAACTGCTTATACCCTCGTGTGGCAAGATCGAAAACGTGCACTACCCCACCTGCCCCGTCACTTATATACAGCTTTTCATTAGCGCCGAGAACGACCGCCGAAGGAGCTAATAAAACGCCAATTTCTTCTCTACCAAAGATTAATTCACCTAAACTCTGTATCCAGGAGACTCCGCGTTTTAAGTCTTCTTCTGTCGATATCATCCCTACATACCTAATGCGTTCCTGATCAGGCGGCTCCGGCCAGACAACCGGCTGTTCCAAAGCCGGAAACATCTCTCTCTGCTCAACTGCACAACTAACACAGAAGAGCAGCAGAAAGCACATAACCGACCCATGACAACCTATCTTAAAATATTGTTTGTCTATATTCATAGTAATCAAAACTGTATTTTATCAAAAAGAACGTAACAGACGGAAGTAAAAAGTTGTGTTATCTCTTTCACGGCCCGGATTATCCAGAAAGTCTGATCTTATACCCGTAATAAAACTAAGCTGCCGGAAATTATACTGCAGTTCGAGGTTCCAATCTAATCCCCGTGTGACACCAAATTGTGAATCATCATCATCGTGATAATCGATACCCCCGGAGACAGTATGCTTGTCCGAAAGTCTGCTTGACAACTGACCACCTACATTGAAAACAGTTACCTCATGCGGATTTGTTCCGCGGAAATCATTCCAGAAGTTCCATGTTTGGATTCCGGCCCTCGTATCATGGCTGATAGACCAGTTGTAGCCGGCGCGAAGTCGCTTGCTGTTATATTCAAGCTGGGTAGAGTTTTCTTTGAGATATTCCGCCGCCAGGGACAAGCCTTTATTGCTGTATTCTGCACCAAAGGTATTTGCCCACATCTCGTCTGGTGTTACTTCGGTAACATTCGAGCTGATATCCTCGCGACGGTTTCTGTGATTGTAATAAACCCCCAATCCATTGTCAAATTGCTGGCGCATGGAGAAATTCTGAGTTAATATGTCGTTTTTATGCTCAGGCTCGGCAAAAAACTCGTACGTAACGAAGATATTAATTGTCCCGCCGTTAGTAACAGCATCCTGGAAGATTTCTCCTCCAATGACTACAGATATGTTCGTCCTGCCGCTGTTTTCAAAGATATTATAATCAAGAACCGGATCATATAATGGGATTCCCCCACTACCGGTTATCGTGATTGAACCGGGAACAATATTCCTTCTGTCCAGTTCTATCGGTGCCATACTACTGACATCATAAGCATGCTGTTCATCAATAACATTAATAGATGTTCCACCGCCAGTCTGTTCTGACTTGATAAACTGGACGTTGTATGAGCTGCGCAGTTGGCCGAAGGGATTGAATTTATCATACTGAAATACCAGCCCACCTCCCTCGTTTTCCAGTTCTATGTTATTGCCCGTATCGGATTTTGAAGTAAAGAGATTACCATTGGTAGTCAGGCTTTTATATAACTTGTGTCGAAAGCCTATACGACCGCGTGTCTCGCTGTTCACATTACCTGTGGTTTCTCTCTCATTGAAACTAAAGCGGTAATCAGTCCGTAAATTCTGGGAGTGCTTCAATCTCAAATTTTCCAACCAGCGCAGTCTTTTCTGATTGGAATCGCCGGAAAAGTTAAAGATATAAAGGTCGGAATCAAGTCTGTGCCAATCCTCAGCACCAAAGGTCAAATCATGCGTCAGGTCATATTTGTCTCTTATCGACGTCCTCGAAGATGCCAGCCGTCGTTCGGAGGTATCTTCTCTTTCATAACCAAAGCGAAGCTTCGAACTGCTGCTGAAACTGTGACTTGTCGAATATTTGAAACGTTCATCGGTTTTGAAAAAATCATCCTGTGAGCTGGATCCAAATGCGTTTTGATTTATCTCTGATTCGGAAAATTGGAATATCATAGGCCAGTCCTTGAGGTTGAGGTTCAACATTCCTCCGGATTGCTCCAGTTCGCTACGGATAGATCCTGCGAACTGACGGCTTCTCGTTACATCCGACCTGTTCGTGTAGAGGTTTAACGGGTAGGATTTATTCCGGAACATGTCCAATGTCAGGTCGTACTCATTAACCATACCTTTAGTATTATCAGTGCCTCTATCTGATTTGAACCGCTGCTGCTGTAAGCCAAGACCTATAGCGGCAGTGTAGGCCAGAAGATTGGGATGGTATAAATTACCTTTAGTGTTTAGTCTGAGTGTTTCAAGTATTTCCATCCTGTTCGCTTTGGTCGTGTTGCCTTGTACTTTGTTTTCATTAGTTTCTTTCTGGACACCTATTTGTACCGAACCTTCAATGCGCTCATGTGTGAGTAAGGGCCTCTCTTTACCGCCTATAGTGATTTGCTTACAGCCGCTGTTTAGCAGGACTACGAAAGAAACCAAACAGAGCACCACGAGAGTCGGAACTTGTGTATTGCCCTGTTTCCATGTATCTAAACTTGTTGTACAGCCAGCTATACACATGCATGATATCTCTTACTCTTGTTCCTTAACGTCTGGTAAACTGTCTTGCAGTAGATATTCTTTCGGGCCTGCATGAGGAAAATGGCACTGAGTACATTTTCTATAAGAAGGTCCCAAATGCTTGACATCAACTATCGTCTCGGTGGTATGACAACGAAAACACAGCTCAGGTATCGGCCTTTTCAAGAGCTTGGGATATGGTGCATCGTGATGGCCGTGACAGTACAGACATTCCCCAAGGCCAAAAGGACCGTGGACCACCTTTTCATTAACTAAGTCAATAAACTCTTCATGACATTGATAACACAACTTGGGAACTGGAAAAACAAGTTTTGTCTCACCCAGAGAGGGGACTCTTTTGCCCTTATTTCGTGCTCCATGGCAGGATTCGCATTCTCTTTTTTTTCGAGGTTCATGAACATATCGAACAGTCTTAAAGCGCTCATTCAAATAGTAAGGGGAGTTGGGGTCTGAATACATTTCTTCCGGTAGTGGGACACCGTCGAAAAAATAACTTAAAACTTTAAACCGCTCTGTGTCACTACAACTGATTATAAAGCAAAAAAAAAGGGCGATTACGACCGCCCTGTACGTTAATAATTTCTTCCACATAATACAACTCGACAATATTTCACATACTCACATTCCAATCCAGTAAGAGTTAACAGCTACTCTTTTTCTTCAGAGATATTTTCCTCTTTCGAAATTGAACTATCTTCCGAACTGCCTGGAGGTTCGTTAGACGAATCTTTTATTTCCGTTTCCGGGGGCGAACCATTTTCCGGACTACTCTGTTGCTGATCGGATGAGCCGGTTGTTTCCGGTTCCGGAAACTCTCCGAAACCATATATGCTTATTAGATTTGGCCCAAACTGATTTGCTACTATAATCAAATACTCAATAATTGCCCCTTCAGCAAAATACTCCTTAAATAACTCTACGTTGTCATAATCAATAGTTATTGTTGCCGGCAACAGCATCTGTCCGGGTTCGGCCCCTCCCCTGCCAAAAATCAACAAAAGCTGATGCTCGGAATCGAATATTTTAACAACCTCAGATGCTGTATCGACAATCCATATCCTGTCTTCTTTGTCAATGGCTATGCCTTTAGGTCTGACCAATCCAACCAAGCTGTCATCGAGCTGACCGATAACGGCTTGAAATATACCGTTAGAGTCATACTTTTTCACTGTACCCAGTAGTTTATCACTGGCATACATGTTATTTTTGCTATCCAGGGCCAATCCCGCAATTGAAGCAAAAAAACCCTCTTTGGTTCCATCTTTGCCAATTCTGTGCAATTCCTGACCTGTTGTTTTATCCATAACAAGAATCTGGTTGGAAGCCAAATCGGCAACATAACATCGCTTACCTCGAACAACAATATCAACAGGTTTTATGCCAAGCTCTCTGCCTAATATAGCTTTTAATTGGTCGTCTTTGTCAAAAACGAATATTGATCCCGCAACAGCATCTGTTATGTATTTGGTACCATCCGGTTCGATGAAGATATTTGCTGGATTAACCAATCGTCTGTCTTTTGTCAAATAGCTGAATTTTTTCCCCTTGATATCGAGCACTTCCACGAGGTGTTTACCTACATCACAAACGTACAGTTTGCCATCATGGATTGCAACTCCGAAAGGCTTTGTTATTATCTCCTTTGAGACCTTTTCTTCACCGAGAACAAACCTTTCGAGACCGCTGCGTTTATTTTTGCTTTCGTCGACAAAGTCTTTTTCACGGGAAATTGACCTTAGGAACTGAAGACGGGCCTTGGTAGGTGGCTTTGGAAAGAAGATAGGTTTGGGAGCTTCAACTACTGTTTCCTCGATTTCACCAGACGCTTCGCAACCGGCGGTAATCAACATAAGCCCGAAGATACTTACACTGAACAAAATCCTGCATAATTCCTGTCCTGAGATTTTCATAATACTCATTCTCGTCATAATTACACCATTTGTATTAGTAAAATATTGTAATCCTTAAAAGCTTATAACTTATATAGAAGATGAATACTACGTTTACTTGAATGTGGTCTATATATTTTGATGTTATTAGACTATTTGTCCGTTGAAATTACTTAAAATTATTAAATATTACACTCATGAATAAGCCCAGGAAGAAAACTGGCCCGATAAAAATAACTTATCGAGCCAGTTATAGTCAACCATATTTATAGCCATTTCCCAAAATAGTGCTGACGACAATGCAGGAGAGTAGTTTATTTGTTATGGCATGTTAGACACAAAGCACTACCGGTATTGTCCATACGCAGCATGTCAGCCTGATCTGCACTGTCATGAACGTCATGGCAGGATATACAGGTTACCAAATTTTCACCTGACCCTTGGAGCGCAGTAGGGCTTGTGTAGCTCTCCAACAGACCTGCGGTATTGACCGTAGCAGGGTCATGTAATTCGCCATCTGTACTTGTCAAACCCGTATTATACGTAAATCCAACTGGGTGCATTGCAGACAGGTCGTCAGTTGTACTATCTACTGTTATATGTCCTTCATCCGTATTGCCAAATGCAACACTTCCACCAGCACCACCAATAGCATCTATATTCACAGAACTATCATGGCAGCTCATGCAAAGCTTGGTGACGCCAGTGAGAGTTACAGTAGTGGGAAGATTCGGTTCCGTCGTTGTACTGGAATATAAAGTATATGGGTCAACTACTGAATCTGTACGATCCCAAAAAGGCGCGTATATGTTGGGATTGAATGCATTATGCGGTGTATGACAGGCCTTGCATATCTCCCCTCCGAATAAGTTGAATGCCCCGCCTGCTACTGTTTCAAAATTGTGGCTGGAGTTGGTAATATCTCCCATGGCCACAGTAGCAAGTAGGCACAAACACAGCCCTACAACAACAATTTTCTTTTTCATAACAATTCTCCTTAAAAAACCAACGTTGATCATTTGCGGCTTAAGTCACACAACTCAAAACCTTTTGCATATATACACTTAAAAACGATTGATTCGCCCTTAGGCCACCTTCCGTGGAGACTCGCTCACTTCCCTTATCTGTACCCAAACACATTATGACAAATCTGCACTATAATGTATATCAGGGATCACCTGTTTTCGCTGTCAGTTAAACCATTATTTTCGCATACGGGAATTCCCTACGAACGGATTTGCCGAAAGATAAGATCGGTAAGGCAACACCTGAATTTTGAGTGTCATGAGTCTCCTGAAAAAACCTAATTTCAGCAGTGGCCATAAACCCCTGCAGCTTAAAGTCTCACAATTTAGAACCTTTTGTACGTACATATTATTTATATGTGCAATTACTGTGCCACCCTCACAATATAAAGGCAGGGTTTAGTGTGTTAGCTCATTGGAGCCTATAAATATATTTTTTATAGTATTAAAAAAGAATATATCTTAAGCCTTAATATTTGAAATGCAGAATGTTTTCACTTGTGAGAATTGCTTTCTTGCTTTTGCGAATTATAAGCTAATAATTTCCAAAAGTTGGCGCATGATTAAGGTTGGATTTGTCGCCCGATAATGTAATCAGGAGACAGATTTGAGAAAAATGAAAATCGTAATCTATACCACTACAACAAATGGTTTTATCGGAGCAAGAAAAACCGATATTTTGACATATTTTTCACGTGTCGTATGTATCAGTATGTTTTGAGATAGTATTTTACAAGTTAAGTAAGGAAGTAATCTTTTTAGGACTTATTAATGTCTTATTCCTTGAAATCGCGGACAAAAAGCTAAAATTGTTTGATAAATTTTATAATAATAAGCCTAAACTCATAAACTGATATTGACGTATATAAGAAAAATGCTTAAAATAGAGTCCGATGAGGAGGTGATACTAATTCATCTCTTTTGGGTGGTTCTGCAAACAAGGTGTTCTTTATGAATTTAACTAAGTCACGATTCAGGACAATACGACTTAACACGTATATTTTGGTCATTGTAGCCCTGCTGGTAATAGCTTTTAAGACAGGCACTCTTGAACCTCTGTTCGGTCCTGACAATCTAACCGATACCGTTTATGCTGTGAAAAATAACAGCGATTTAGACCATGATGGCGATGTTGATATAGACGATCTCGCATTCTTCAGTACAAAATGGCTTAAAGCAGACTGGCAAACAGTTGACTGGTGCCAATTCCTCCAACAGGATAGCAAAATAAAAACAAAAATGGGCCAGGTATTGATGGATTTTACCCTGGACTACTTTAAATGTAACGGACCCGATCCGCTAATTGTTATTAACAAAAACCGCTATCCTACCCGGCTTGCCTATGGGCCTAACGGAAAACTCTTTGTCAGCGATGCCAAAATCGGCTCGGTCTTTATATATGATACGGGCGGGTCTTTAATCGGTGAGATTAAGGGAACCAACCACCCCCTCGGAGTTGCCGTCGATAACACGGGTAACATATATGTGGGCAGCAACGGCGACGATACTGTGAAAGTTTACAATTCTAAGGGAGAATATGTAAAAAATATCGGCTCAGTTGGAATGCCCAACGATATGCTTTTCGACAAAAGCGGAAATCTCTACGTAGTCGATAGTGTAAACAACGCGGTAAAGGTTTATGACCCGCAGGGTAATATTAGTAAGACTATCACCGCTCGTGTCCCAATTGCGTTAACAATCAAATCGAGCATAGACGCCAACGGCCAGGAAGTGGGAGAACTTTTCGTTGCTGAAATTAAACTTACAAGGATAAGTGTATTCGACTTGAATGGTGTTTATGACCGTTCCTTTGGCGAAAAAGTCACAGGATCTTCATTTAATTGGAAATGGCAGGGTAAATTCGTAAAGCTTCAAAGTCTTGCATTTGATCAGAGCGGGCTGCTTCACGTCGCAGATTGCTATATGAACAAGGTTCAGATTCTTAACCCTGATACGGGCGCCTATATCAATTCTTATGGCGCATTCGGCACTGGATCGGGCGAGCTAAATATGCCTTTGCATATTGCAATTAAATATACCGGCCAGACAGCAGTAGCAAATACTGGAAATCAACGAGTTGAAATAATTGGGGGCTGGTAAGAGAAAACCGATATCGTATGTATCAGAGAATCACCTACATAGCTCTTGGATTAACGTTGCTGGTCTTGGCAGTTAATACTGAAAAGACGCATGCTGTCGATCCTCACATACCGGCGAACAGTATTAATTGTGTTGATTGTCATGCGCTGCATATTCTTGTTCCACGAGGTATCGAGCAGAAGACCTTGTGCAAGAGTTGTCATAATCTCACCGATCCTAACACGGCAGGCCTTAGCATCAACGACCCTAATATGCACGAGGTCGATGGGGGTGCAACCATTGTAGATTGCGGATCCTGCCATGATGCCCACGGTGATCACACGGCAACAAATCCACACGCAGGAGGAACGACTGCGCCTAATCTGAGCTTAGTAAGGGCCGACACGGCTGAATATATTACCGGCGCGCTCGAACCGGCCATCTACCAAACTAATCCCGACCATTTTGCTTTTGATACATCCTCCGCACTGCCCACGGACCCAAATGAGTTTCACGGTATCTGCCAGTCGTGCCATACAGGTACAAGCAACCACACGAATGATGGAAACGATGTCAGCACCGGTCTGGCTGCCGATAACACTCATAATATAGGTGCAGATTGTGTATCGGAGTGTCACGGCCATGAAGGCGGATTCATGCCCAGTGGCGGAGGCTGTGTTGACTGTCACAACACGGCCCGGGACAATAATGATGGTCCTCCTACAAGGAGAGCTATAGTCGGTGAATTCAGTCTAACATCTCACCATGTATTAGGCGGGACTGTTACTAATGAGGACTGTATTGTATGTCACATGGAGGAATTTGGTCTGGCCATTCATATGAATAACCAGGTCGAGCTTCGCGGTCCTGACACAGGTCTTGCTATCACAGCATTTACCCAGTTTTCGAGAAATAGATCGAGTGATACGTTGGAATCATGGGTAGTTAATGTCCAAAATAATTTATGCCTGAAATGTCATGATGGTGACGGAGCAAGTGTTTCATTTAATCCGAGCGGTAGCGCACTAAGGCCTTTTTCGAGTGATATTGGATATGATGTGCCCAACGTTGCTGGCCAATTCTCCGGCCTCTATCATCACTCTGTAATTTCGGCCGGCACCAATCCCTATACTATTCCGAGCTCGAGCAATGGGAACAATATTACCATGGAATTACCCTGGAACCAGGATTCCACGCATGATCAAATTTCGTGTTTCGACTGCCATGCGGTAACCGGCCATGGAGGCCCCAATCAAAGGAACCTGCGTGATCCCATCGACCTTGACACTATGGAAAATACAAGCAATCCAAACAACTTACCTTCGGGAATGGGAGCTACAGTGGAAACCTTCTGCACCAGATGCCATAGAGCAACTGTATATGTTACCGGTGATGCTGATAGCTTAGGCAGCATATATGAATACCACGGCGAGCCTGGCAATGGCAATCATGCAGCAAGCGAAGGTAATGAATTAGGCTGCATGGGATGCCACGGCGGTATAGTGGATCATAGCGGTGGTTCAGTTCCTACGAACGGCAACCACGCAGCGCGAGGCAATATCCACGGCGGCAACGTCGTCTGGGGGCCAGGCACATTCTCATCTGGTCTAAACACGGATCACTTCATACTTGGAGGCTGGATGAGCGGCTGGATGCTCGACACAGACCAGCAAAGTAATCCAATAGGCGCCTGTGGGGGTGGAGATTGCAACCATACTGGCAGGGCATCTAGGAGCGGACAGGATTATACACGGTGAGTTCTTGTCAGATTGTTCCACAGTCGATATAATCAGCTACATATCAAGAAAGACGTCAGAAGCTACCTGAAGGCAAAATCTTATTGGAAAGAACCGTAAATGTCGCAGCGAAACATATTGTTAACTATCCCGCTGCGAGCATTGAGTTCTTCGAAGCTGGCCCTGGTACTTATCGTTCTGCTTATCCTGTTTTCAATTGCAGGGGCTGTCCTGCCGCAGAAGGGAATGTTCGAAATAAGGGATATCGAACTCTGGCAGCAGGTTCATACAACGCTGACCAAAATCCTGGAACCGGCCGGTCTTTTCCATGTATTTCATTCCTGGCCGTTCCTGATTACCATATCTATTTTAGGAGTGAACATTCTCACATGTACGCTTCAGCATTTTATAAAAGACGGCGGTTTTGCTGCTTTCAAAGGTCCGAGAGCCATTGAAAAAGCGGGTTTTATACTATTGCACTTTAGCCTTATTGTTCTTTTTGCAGGTGGTTTTCTGAGTGCCGCAACAAGACTGGACGGCCATATCGTACTGACCGAGGGGCAGTCTTTCAGGGAGCGTCACGATAACTATTTGCGACTTGTTGAAGGCCCTCTTCGTCCGGAGCATCATGAAGATTTTGTCCTTACCCTCAAACAGGTCGAAACTAAATACGAGAAGCAGCGATATCAGACCGATGTTACTTCAAGTATTGAGATTCTGTTGGAAGGTAAAAAAGCCGCCGATGGAATAGTTAAAATAAACAAGCCTTTTACATACAAAGGCTTCTCATTTACACAGGACCAGACGGGCTTTTCACCTCGGATTGTGATACGCGAAAAGGAAAGCGGGAAACTGATGCTGGATTCCTTTGTCGCTTTGAAGACATTTCAAAATGGGCAAGATAGAAAGTACCATGATTTTCTACCATTACCCTTCTTAAAGAACACCGTAATAATTACACTCTATCCGAGCTATACTATGGAAAATGGCAGAGCAATAAAAACGTCAGAACAACCTGAAAAACCGCTTCTTATGATAGAGGAGAAGGATGAATCAGGACAAGACGTATCCCAGACGTATTTGCATCTGAAAAGCCGGATCGAGTTAGGAGAATACTCTTTTAACTTTACAGATATTAGATGCTGGTCTTCATTCAAGGTTGTAGAGGACTCAGGCTATTATATAGTTTGCGTTTCGCTGTGGCTTGGTTTGGTGGCACTTCTGCTAAGGTATGTCCCTGATATCCGAAAGTGGTTTGGAATAAAGCCATCTCTTTTAGGCAAACATAATAGTCAGCAAGACTGACGTTTTGTATTTGACTGAGGATTTAAAGGTTGTATATTGTAAAATTGTTTAATCATAAGAAGAGTGAGTTGGAATTATAAATGAGCAGCAAAAGCAGATTTGCCTTTGAAAATAAGGGCTGTTACTGTGTAATTGACTGGATAGCAAAATAATGGTACAAGCTGAGATTATTTGTTTTTGGATAACCATCTTTACGTATGCGTGTGCTTTTTGCCTTCATCTGTTCGGATTTATCAATGCAAAAACACGCAGTGCAAAGTTTGCCGCATGGCTGCTTTGGGCAGGGCTTGGATTCCACACGGCTACCGCGGTTTTACGATGGATATCCGCCAGCCATCCACCAGTTACTGATACTTACGAGCTTAACCTTACCGGCACATGGTTTGCTGTTTTGATTTTTCTGGTTTTTACGAAGATACGCAAGGTAGATAATTCGATAGCTCTGGTTGTAACACCAATCGTGTTTTTAGTCCTTGGGCAGGGTTTGATGTCGAGGAGCGAGGCAGTACCTATGGGGCCCGCTTACCAAAGCCCTTGGCTTGTCGTACATGTGATTTTTGCCTGGCTTGCCTTCGGATGTTATTTGATTTCAACAGGTGCGGCGGTTCTTTTATTACTCAGGAGAAACCTTCTTTTCTGGAAACCGGGTATTAGTGTTCAACCCGCCGAGGTTTTAGACCTCGTGAGCTACCGGTTCATAGTTCTCGGTTTTATTAACCATGCGGTAATGCTTGTATCAGGTGCTATCTGGGCCAAAAATCTTTGGGGCCACTACTGGAGCTGGGACGCATTAGAGACCTGGTCGTTGATTTCCTTTCTCTTTTACGCCTTTTATCTTCATGTCCGTGCATTCCGCGGTTGGAAAATGAGACGCGCTGCGTGGCTTACAATCGCTGGACTGATTGTTGTTGCTATTTCCTACTGGGGGGTTGATTTATTTGCACCTTCGCCACATCCGGGACCATAAGAACAATTACAATATCTTTCACGTAATATGGATATATTAACAATTTAATAATTTACTTAAGATAATCAGGAGGTAAGTCTTACTTGGCTATACTTGTACTTTTGAACAACTTTCTACACGATTTCAGTGCGGCTGGCTGGCTTTTCGGAACAGTACTCCTCTGGTTGATTTTACGCAAAAGAAATCATAATAGCGAAACCCATAGCATAATTCCTGAGATGCTGACAATGATTTTATTTCTAATGCAGCTTAGTTTTATGGGCATTGTTCTTTTTGGTATAATGAGGACCCTTGCATATAAAAGCTATGAATGGAATGCAGCAGCAGGTCAAAGCCAGGTAACGCTTCTTATTGTTAAGCATATAATTTTCACTCTGTTTTTTTTGCCCGGTGTGGTTTTTTATATAAAGGCCAGGAGGCTCCTCAGAAAGGGACGTATTGAAGAATCCATTTAATAAAGTAATGCTAATCACACCTCCTTATCACTCAGGTGTGGTGGAATCGGCAGGCAGGTGGCCGAACCTCGGATTTGTGTATATTGCCGGAGAGCTGGAAAAATCCGGCTATGAGGTTGAAATTTATGATGCAATGTCGAAATTCCACAGCTATGAGCAAATCCGTGAACAGATCCGTTCTTCAAAACCTGATTTCATCGGTGTCACTGCAATAACTGCGACTATAAACGATGCCATCAAGGTATTGAAAATGGCCAAGGAAGAACTTTCCGATGTTGTAACGTTACTGGGAGGTGTTCATCCAACTTTCTGTTACGAAGAAATATTTTCCAGTGACAGCGAGTGGGTTGACTATTGCGTTCTTGGTGAAGGAGAGCTGACGACTCCTGAGCTTCTCGATGCCCACAGGATGGGGCATGATCTCTCAAGCGTTCTCGGAATAGCCTTTATAAGAGATGGTAAAGTGGTGCGTACAAAATCGAGAGATTTTATTCCTGACCTCGACGTGCTTTCTCCCGCATGGCACCTTGTGACCTGGTCAGACTATCCACTTTATTTTATTGATAATTCCACTGTCGCAATTGTCAGTTCGTCTCGCGGCTGTGTTCACTCCTGTATTTTCTGTTCACAGCATAAGTTCTGGGAAGGTTCATACAGGCAGCGGGATGCCCGAAGTTTCGTAGAGGAAATTGAACATCTTGCCACGAAGTATGGGATAAATGTCTTTTTTATCGCAGATGAATATCCAACATATTCACGCGAGCGATGGGAAAAGATTCTCGATCTGCTTATTGAGAAAAAGTTAGGTATTCATATTCTTATTGAAACTTGTGTTGAGGGAATCCTTCGCGACCACGACATTATTGATCGCTACCGACAGGCAGGCATCCTTTTTATATATGTTGGCGTTGAGGCTACAAGCGACGAGAGGCTTGACGAATTCAAGAAAGGTACGAAATTCGAGGACTCGAAACAAGCCCTTAAAATAATTCAGGACGCTGGGATGATTGTTGAAAGCTCACTTATTCTGGGTACACCAAACGAGACGCATGAATCGATTGAGGAGACACGCAAGCTTGCTTTTGATTACAATGCCGACTTCATGCACTTTCTTTTTCTTGCTCCCTGGCCGTATGCAGATATGTACGAAAGTCTTAAACCTTACATCGAGGTTACTGATTACTCAAAATACAATCTGGTCGAGCCGATCATTAAACCGAAAGCTATGACACGTAGCGAGCTTATGAACGAAGTTCTTAATTGTTATAAAAAGTATTACATGATGAAGCTGCCCCAGTGGGCAAACATGAAAGGCAATGACCTCAAACGTTCCTGTCTGATTAAGGGAATGAAAGCGATTATTGAAAACTCATTCCTGAAAGACCACATGAAGGGCCTGGGCGGCATGCCCAAGAGTGTGCATAAGCTCATAAATCTTCTTGAACCGTAGAGGACTGTAAAGATATATCGGTTTCTGGATAATCAAATCTGGCACTTTCCTGCCTGTTCCTGATTCTTGGTCGGCGAGAACCTTAAGTCCTAACTGAGAAGACGACTTCGGACAAATCAACTGTCGGCTGTCGCGGGTTGGGGTGGGAGGTTAATGTTAGGAATTGCAGAAAAACTTGATTTTCAGACTGGGACAATGGTTGAGGTACGTAAAATTATAGATCAACAGCGTTTTAACGAACAATAATTTGAGTTGGTGGTGGTTGCAGTGACAGGATTTGGTAGAAAGAAACTTCAATCGGTTATAATTCGAAGGAGATTTTTATATTATTTTTAAATTAAAAGGTTAAAAATATTTTGAAATGTGTTAAGATAAATAGGAAATCTCAAGTAGTAATCCGTAAGGTTGAGACATGGTGGGTAAACACAAGCATATCGGATGTTTTTACACAGTCGGCGTGATGATAGTGTGCGCTGTTCAAGTTGCCTCAGGATTGGAGTATGTCGCCGAGGGTAGTCGTAAGCTCTACTCGTCAGTTCAGAAGAGGCAAACGCCCTACGATATCCTGCGAGAGACCAAACGCCAGCCGCGAACCGGGACGATTCAGGACGACAAGGAATTGGGGCCGCTCGTAGCCAGGGCCCAATTGGAATACGTACGCACAGTGAAAAACTCCCCGATAGCATATATGGCGATGCAGCAACAAAGGACGACAGTCGTCAGGCCAAAGGAGTTGCGGAAGGCGCCTGCTGACGCGCCGGCGGCTCCCGTATATTTCGTGCTTCAGGCTGGGGACAGATACGTTCATGGTGTAGCGTATCGCTCCACGGTTGGTGCCCAAAAGGTAAAGCTCTATTTGGACACGGATGGCGATGGCCTGCTGTCCGACGAAATAGAATATGTAGGCACAAGGTTAGATCAAATTAAGACCGCAATGACGTACGAGTTCGGCCCTGTGTTGACGCAGCACGGTCAGAGCGCACCCAGAGAAGAAGCAATCCGCGTGCAGTGCACTAACGGCCAGTGGCTTATGTTCTATCCTGCTTTCTACCGCGAGGGGCGAGTCGTTCTGAATGGCCGGCCTCATAGAATCGCTGTCGTCGATTATAATCTCGACGGAAGATACAACAGGGTGTTTGTGCCGTCGGCTAAAGAAATCCATAAGCTGGAATGCGATGCGTTCGCAATAGACCTCGACGGCGATTCCAAGTTCCATGCCGGTAAGCCCGGTGGTTCGGAGATCATGCCGTTCAGTCGGATGGTCAAAGTGAACGAAAACTACTATAGTGTCCATGTTACCGACGATGGCGGCGTAATCGAGTTCAGGCAGGCCAAACCATCGTTTGGGGAGCTTGACGTCGGCGTCGAGGAAGTTGACCTGACGCTCTGGTCGGATGCTGCTCATCAACGGTTGCGCGGCTCGGGGTCAAAGTGGCGCGTGCCTGCAGGCAAATATCGGATTGTGTCATTGGACCTGACCGAGAAAGATTCCGCGGGAAATCTATGGGCCTTCAAAACCGACAAGGCCGGGCAAAGCGAGCCTGGTCTTTTCGAGGTCCGTCCCGACGAGGCGACCTCTTTGCGAATCGGTCCGCCATTTAGGATCAAGACATTTATGGACAGAAATGGCCCAAATGTCCTGATAGGCTTCGACCTCGAAGGCCAGGCGGGGGAATTGTATGCTCCCGGCGTGAAAGTAAACGGCAAGACAGTCTCTGAGCCGGAGTTCAAGATCATCAATAGCACCGGAAGCGTCGTCGGTTCGGGCCGGTTCAAGTATGGCTGAAGCGGTATCTGTCAGTACTCGTGGCGAGTACCAGTTGGCTACAGTGGCAAGTACAGAATGGAAGTTCAGACCCATCTCGGGCATTTCGAAGTCCGGCAGGATCAAACCCGGCACGCAATCAATTAGCTCATCGGCCGCGTGTTGTTCGCTTTGAAATGATCGCATCGGAAGTGTGTCAAGAGATCACACCTGGGATTTTTTCGAATTGGCAGATTAATATTCTTCTGCATCCAAATCTGATGAATGCTCAAAACAGTAATCCTTAATTGCGGTAATAAACGTTTCTCCGTATTTTTTGTATTTCTTTTCACCCACTCCTTTGACATTGAGAAAAGTATCAAGAGCCACTGGTCTTTTCCTGGCCATATCTCTAAGTGCGCCGTCACCAAAAACTATATACGCGGGGATTTTCTTTTTGCCGGCAATCTTTGATCGTAATTTTCTTAAGGCCTCGAAGAGTCCCTTATCTACACCTTCCCATGAATCTGTAGCGACCTTCGAGACTTTGGGCTTTTTAAGGGCCGGTTTAAGCAGCCGTGGAGTTTGACGCCCTCTTAAAACATCGCGGCCTTTTTCCGTAACTCTCAGAACATTATATTCTCCGTACTTTTCAATATAGTCCTGGCCGGTAAGCTGTTCAATCCAGTCACGCACAGTGTGTTTTGAATAATCGTCAAGCAGGCCATAAGTACTCAGCATATCATGATTGTTTTCTATGATCCGTTTGTCCTTCGAGCCAATCAATACTAAAGCAACATAGCCGCCGCCAAATCTCTGGTCAAGGCGAAGAATGCAGGAAAGGATTTTCTGCCCAATTACCAGAGCATCATCTATATACTCGAATTCACCAAGACACATATCACATGCATTACAGCCATCGCTATCAAGGTCCTGGCCAAAATATCTAAGGATAGCTTTGTGCCTGCATACACCCCCCGTGCAGTAGCTATACATATTGCTAAGCTTGAGCATAGCGATTTTATAAGCTTCCTCGGGCATATCACTCATCAAGCTTTTCCATGTGCCATAGTCACCGCCTGAATAGAACAAACAACAGTCCGCCTCCAGACCATCACGCCCGGCTCGTCCGCTCTCA